>DASVFC010000099.1:0-9098 GCA_036380235.1 Vicinamibacterales bacterium | reverse complement strand
CTGTTGCGAGTCGGGATGCCACGTCCTGTGCAACGCATTGGCGAGTACGAGCCCCTGCACGCGCTGCGGCCGCCGTGCTGCAAACTCGGTGGCAATCAACCCGCCATACGACACACCGGCAATCACGGCCTTGTCCACGGCGGCGCGATCTAATGCGAGCTCGACTTGCTCGACGTAGTTCTCGAACGCCTTGCCCTCATTGCAGGGAAACGGACTGGTGCGTTCGTCGCACAACGAGAAGGTGATCACGCGATGGTGCTTCGCGAGCGCGTCCACGGTGGGACGCATCCACTCCCACCGGCCTTGGAGGCCGGGGATCAGCACAATCGGCGTGCCACTACCGGTGTCGACGATGCCGTTCATGTCAGTTGCGAAGCGGCTTGCCGGTCTTCAGCGTGTGTTGAATGCGCTCGAGCGTCTTGCGCTCGCCGAGCAGGCTCATGAACGCCTCACGCTCGAGATCGAGGAGGTACTGTTCGCTCACCAAGGTGGCATGCGGCACGTTGCCGCCGCCAAAGATGTGGGCGAGCTTGCGGCCGATCAACGCATCGTGATCGCTGGCGCGTCCGGCACGCCACATCAGGTGCACGCCGAGGCTCAAAGCCGCGGTGACCGATTCGCCGCCCACCGGAATCGCGGTCCGTGGCGGCGGCACGTGGTACCCCTCGCGCACGCGTTCGAGTGCCTTCGCCTTCGCATCGGCCATCAGCCGTTCCCGGTTCATCGTGAATGAATCAGTGGGCGCCAGGTAGCCGAGCCGCTGCGCATCAGGACCGCTCGCCGACACTTTCGCCAGCGCGATCGTTTCAAAGGCCTTCGACACGTAGGGAAGCGGATCGCTTTGCGGCGCCGGCAGCTGCGCCATCGCGCGCACCAGCATTTCCTTGGTGCCGCCGCCGCCTGGGATCAAGCCCACGCCGACTTCGACCAGGCCCATGTAGGTTTCGGCCGCGGCCTGCACGCGATCCGCATGCAGGGGAATCTCGGTGCCGCCACCGAGGGCGAGCCCGGCCGGCGCTGCCACAACAGGCACGGGACTCTGACGAAGCGCCATGTTGGCCTGCTGGAACGCGCGGATCATCATGTCGAGCTCGTCCCAATTGCCTTCCTGCGCCTCCAGCAGCACCAGCATCAGGTTGGCGCCGGCGGAGAAGTTCGGGGCATCGTTGCCGATTACCAGCGCCTGTCCGCTCTTGGCGGCTTCCTTCACGCCGGCCTGAAGCATCGCGACGGTGTCGCCGCCAATCGCGTTCATCTTCGAGTGGAACTCGACCGCGATTACGCCATCACCGAGATCCACCAGACTCGCGCCGGCGTTCTTCTTGATGACGCGGCTCTGATCTTTCGCTGAGCGCAGAAGCTGCAGATCGGCCGCCGCAGGCTTGACGAGCCCTTCGCGGAACCGGGGAGTGCCGGCTTCGATCAGGCTCTGCAACAACGGCGGTACGCCGCCCTGCATCGCGTGCGTGCCTTCAGCGGCGGCGAGCACGTCGCGGACACCGATGATGTCGATCAACTCGAACGGGCCGAGATCCCAGCCGAAGCCCCACCGCATCACCCGGTCGACATCGTCTATCGAGTTCGCGATGTCGGGGGTGACACGCGCCGTGTAGACCAGCGTGGGCGCGAGCGTCGCGCGGAGGAATTCGCCCGCCTTGTCTTTTGCGTGGAACAACATGCGAACACGTTCGCCGAGATCGTCCATCGACTTGCCGGCTTCGATCGAGGCGATGCGGGCAGATTGCTTCGGCCGATACTCCAGCGTGGCAGGATCGAGCGTCCAGATTTCCGTCTCACCGGCCGCGCTCTTCCGGCGCTCGTAGAATCCCTTCCCTGTCTTCTCGCCGAGGGCGCCACGTTCAATCAGCTGTTGAACGAGGGTAGGCACTGCGAACGCGGCGCGATCGGCTTCGTTGGTCAGCCGCTCGTTCAGGTTGCGGAGCACGTGCGCGAGCACATCGATACCGGCAATGTCCATGGTGCGGAACGTCGCGCTGCCTGGACGTCCGAGCGCCGGCCCCGTGATCGCGTCGATTTCCTCGATGGTGTATTTGCCCGATGCCAGCACCTCGAGCGTCCGCGCCACGCCGTAAAGCGCGATGTGGTTGCCGATGAAGTTCGGCGTGTCTTTCGCCACCACCACGCCCTTACCGAGCGTGTGATCGCCGAAGCGCGTCATCGCGGCGACGACGGCAGGATCTGTTTCTGCGGTAGGGATGATCTCGAGCAGGCGCAGATAGCGCGGCGGGTTGAAGAAGTGAGTACCGAGCCAATGACGGCGGAAATCATCCGAACGGCCTGCGGCCAGAGCCGCGATCGGAATGCCCGACGTGTTGGAGCTGACGATCGATCCCTGCCGGCGTTTCTCGTCGACGCGCGCCAGCAGCTGCTGCTTGATGTCGAGCCGTTCGACGACGGCTTCCATGATCCAGTCAGTCTTGGCGATGCGATCGAGATCGGTGTCGAAGCCGCCGGTGGTGACGAGCTTGTACGCGTCTGGCGTGAACTGCGGATCGGGTTTGAGCTTGCGCGCCTTCTCGAGGCCCTGCTTCGCCAGATCGGCGGTCATGTCGAGAAGCAGTGCCGGCACGCCGGCGTTGGCGCAGTGCAACGCGATCTGCGCGCCCATGGTCCCCGCACCGAGGATCGAGACCGAGTTGATCGCGATCACCGCTTCACCCCGTGAATGAACAGGTCCACCACCGCATCAGCCTCCGCGGACAGGTCGTACTTACGCCGGCTCAACACCCAGTTGGTTGCCATCTCGTCGAGCGCGCCGAAGAAAATCTTGGTCGCCGTCGTCGCGCTCAGATCCTTGCGGAACGCGCCGCGCTGCTGGCCATCGGCAATGGCCTGACGAATCAGCTTGAAGTAGTCCTGCAGGAAGCTTTCCGAGAACCGCTCCATGAACTTCACCGACTGCCGCAGCTCGACCTGGAAAACGACGGCGAGGTCGCGATCGCGGCCGAGGCGTCCGAGATGCAGGTGCGCCAGGCGCCGCAGACGCTCGACGGGATCAGCGATGCCGTCGACGGCGGCGCGGCCGTCCGCCAGCACCTCGCCCATCGACCGCTCGAAGATCGATACGAGCAGGTCGTCCTTGCCCTTGAAATAGAGGTAGACGGTGCCGGCAGCGACGCCCGCTACCCTGGCGACGTCGGCGACCTGCGATTGGAAAAATCCGCGCTGCGCGAACACCTTGGTTGCGGCGCGCAGGATGGCGTCACGTTTGTCGCCGCCCGTGGCGGGCCTGACGACGGCGAGTTTTCGAGCGGTCGAGCTGGCCATATGTGCTGGTTCCGCCGAAGCCGAAGCCAGGGCAGGATGAATGAATGTTCATTCATCGGCGGGCTGAAGTCAACTAGCGCCAGCGGGTCAGTATGCTTTCGCGCGCGAAGACGCGAACGCCGATCGCCAACAGCGCGACGTTGAGTACCGCCAGCGCGGCGGCGCCGAGCAGAAGGCCGGGCGCGGCAATCACGAATGCGCCCATCAGCTGCGCAACGAACGCCGCCGTAATGGGGAGAATCAGCAACGACGTCAGTTGTTGCGCCGAGCGTGGGTCATTGGCCCTGGAGGAGGCGATAACCGACACCTGCAGCGCCACCAGCTCGACCAGCGGACCGACCAGCATGAACATGATGAACGTACGCGGTCCCAGCACTGTTCGCCACACGCCCGGCTCCCCGGCGATGACGATGCCCGCGATGTAAAGCCCCGCAGCGAGCCAAGTCAATCCCAGCGCAAACAAAAATGGCGTCAGCGTTTTCGCCGCAAGAAGTTCCGTCGTCGAGATGGGTGTGGCGAGCAGCGGCTCGAGCGCTTTCGACTGCTTCTCGCCAATCACCGCATGCGTGGCCAACGCGCTGGCGGCAACGACAGGGACCAGCAACAGGAACAACGAAAACTGGTGAAACAGAAATGCCTGGATCAACGCATTTCCCGATAACCCGGCGAGCTCCGGCATCGAGGCGATGGCCTGGGCGGCCTCTTCAGCAAAGTCACCCGACTCCTCCAGCGATCGGCCGGCGATCATGGGCGCCCCAATGACGACGAGGAAGCCCGGAAACAACGCGCCAAGCACCATCAGGAAAGCGGGCACGGTCGCCCCGGGGTTACGGAGCAACTCGGCCGCATCTTTGCGCGCGAGCGCCGTGATTCGATGCCACGCGCTCACGGCTCTGCACCAACAAGCGAGAGGTACACGTCTTCGAGTGAGCGCCGACCCGGACTAACGCGCACCACGCGACGGCCTTCGAGAACAAGCCTCTGCACCAGATCGGCAACCTCAGAAAGCTGCTTTACCGTCGCCAGGTGCCGCGAACCGTCCTCGAATTCGATCGACACCTCGATGCCTTCACCGCCGGTGCGCAACACCGCCGGCGTGTCGAACGCCAGCAATTCCGTCTTGAGGACGGCGATGCGATCGGCGAGCTGCTCGGCCTCTGAAAGATTGTGCGTGGACACCAACACGGCACGGCGGTCCCTGCGCAGCTCGCCAATCAAATCGCGCACGTGCCGCGCGCTCGCGGGATCGAGACCCGACGTTGGTTCGTCGAGAAGAACGACCGGCGGCCGATGGATCAGCGCGCGCGCGATGGCAGCGCGCTGCTTGAGCCCTTTCGACAACTTGCCGGCGAGATCGCCGGCGCGATCGGCGAGCCCTACTTGATCGAGCACGCGGGTCACCTGGCTGTCCGGATCGTCGAGTTCGTGCAGCCGCGCGTAGGTCAGCAGGTTGGCTCGAACGGTGAGGCGCTCCCAAAGGCCAGGTGTCTCGGTGAGAAGGCCGATCGAGCGGCGAGCCTGATCGGCAGTGTCGCGTGACACCGCCGTTCCGGCAATGGTGATGATGCCCGCGTCCGGCAGGATCAACCCCGCCAGCATCCTCATCGTCGTGGTCTTGCCGGCGCCGTTAGGGCCAAGCAGCGCGACAATTTCGCCGGCTTGAACGTTGAGGGAGAGATTGCGGACCGCGACGCGATCGCCGAACGCGCGCGTCAGGCGATCGGCGGCGAGGAGATCGGTCACCGCTGCCTAGCCTAACGCACCTCGAGTTCGCGCTGGATGGCTTCGAAGAAGAGCTCGGCGATTCGCGTGTAACCGGCCTCGTTCGGATGCAGGCCGTCGACGCCGATATACCGGACCACGTCCGGTTGCATCAGTGCGTACAGGTCGACCAGCACCGCCCCTTCGGTGGCTGCGACGTTTCGCATACGGCCGGCGTAGTCGAGAAGCAGGAACGGGTCGATGGTCCGGTTGCCGCCCGGGCGGCCGGGCACCGGCGTGGCGATGAAGACCCGCGCGCCCGCCGACTTGGCGCCCTGCGCCATGATCCGCACCTCGTTGGCGGCGCCGCTTGCCGCGCCGTCTTCGCCGCGCGGAATGTCGTTGTGTCCGCTGAGGATCAACACCGCATCCGGCTTGAAGGAGCTCATTGTCGCGAAGAAGCGATTGCGCGCGTCAATTGCCTTTTCACCGCCGACGCCGGCGTTGTTGACGAAGATCTGATCGCTTTGAAACTGATAGCGCGCACGCAGCAACCGCTCCAGCACCGTTGGGTATGACGCCGCTGGGACGATGACCTGCTTGCTGATCAGCGGTGCGCTCGTCGAAACGGGGAAGGTTACCTCCCCGGCCGTAATGCTGTCGCCGAACGCCATGTAGCGCAGCCGCGACAACTGCGGCAGCTTCGTCACCGTAATGCCGAACGTGCACTGTGCCTGGCGCTGCAATCCATCGGTAGCGGTGCACGTCACCGTGGTCTGGCCAATCGGGAACATCGCGCCAGATTCGGGCGAACAGGCGACGTTCACGGGATTTTGTCCGCCACGCAGCTCCGGCTCCGAGTAGCTGATGGACATCCCGCCTGCGTTGGTGGTGCCGCGGTTGATGCTTTCGCTGCACGTCAGCGCCGGCGCCTCGGGCGGCGGCGGTGGTGGCGGCGGCGGCGTTGGACTGCTCGGGCTGCTACAGCCACTGGCAATCGACAACACCGCAAGCGTGCAGAACAGTAAACGACGGATAGGGCCCTGGCGGATCACAAACCGCATATAGACAAGTTATCGATTGTACCAGACAGCCCCTTAAGGGCTATTGACGCGTATCAAACTCATAGCAGCCCGGCGTGACGAGCAGGCGGCCGTCTGGCTTGAACCACAGACTCGAGGGCGCAATGAGGCCGGCCCCACGGAACTGGACCGTGCGGGTCTTCTCGCCAGTTCCGTCGTACACGTAAGTAATTGGCTGGATAAAGGAGATCCAGAGCCTTCCTGCACGATCTACGGCCGCGGTTCGCACCGCGGGTGCCACCAGCGGCAATTCGCCGGCCGCGCGGCGCGGCCACCGATCCGGAATCGCCGCCACCAGCGGATCGATTTCGCGTCCCTGGATGACGCGCTCGAACAGCAGCTCGCCTTTGTCGTCGTACTTCCGGAACATCGGCTGTCCGGCCATGAAGACAAAGTAGTAGCCGCCCTTCGGATCGACCACCGGAATGCCGCCGTTCAACGCCAGATGCAGATCGCGATCAGATTCGTGGCCGGTTTGACGCAGCTGCCCGATTGAACGGATGGGTACGCCGGTCAGGGTGTATTCGGTGAACAGCCATCCGGTTTCGGGATGGCTCATCAGGATTAGCTTGCCGTTGAACGTCAGCGTCGCCACGCCGCTCAAGGCCAGCGTGCCGAGGACGATGCGAGACGCACCGCGGCCGGGCAGGAAGAATCCGCCGGTGCGAATGCCGCCGGCGTCGAAGATCTGCACGCGCTCGCGGCCGTTCGGCGCGTCCGCCACCGCAAACGTGCCGTTGATGGCGACGTCGAACGCGCTCGGTTCGATCAGTCGTCCTTCTTCGGCGCCAATCTGCACGAGTTTGTTCGCCTTGGCACCAGACTCGTCCACCGCATACACCGTGTGGCCGCGCCGATCGAAGACGTAGTACTCGCCGTTGGCGGTTTGCTTGAACCCGATCGGGTCGCGGAACAACCCGACCACATGCGGGGCCAGCGAGTCCACTGCCTTGAGCGTCTCGACTGTGCCTGGCGAAACGCGAACGGCGGCTTGGTCACCCAAAACCGCCGTTGTGACTGTCAGCAGGATGATTGCGAGAGCGCTAATACTTCGCAAGTTCTCTGATGGCGCTGAGCACGTCCGCCGATTGCGGCAGGATCACTTCCTCCAGATCGGGGCAGTAGGCGACCGGGCAATCCATCGCCGCCACGCGCTTCACCGGCGCATCGAGCTCGTGGAAGAGCTCTTCACCGATGCGGGCGGCAATCTCGGCACCGAAGCCGCAGGTCAGGGTGTCTTCATGCGCGATGATCACGCGGTTGGTCTGCTTCACCAGGGCGCTGATGCCGGCCCAGTCATACGGCATGATCGTGCGCAGATCGAACACGGCCACGCTGATGCCGTCTTTCTCGGCCTGCTGCGCCGCGAGGAGCGAGCGCTGCACCAACGCTCCCCACGTCAACACCACCATGTCGGTGCCTTCGCGGCGGAGCGCGCCCTTGCCGAACGGGATCATGAACTCGGCGCCCGGATACGCGCCCTTGTTGTAGGTCTGGCGATAGAGGTGCTTGTGCTCGAGATAGAGCACCGGGTCGTCGCAGCGGATCGACGTGCGCAACAATCCCGCCGCGTCCACGGCATTGCTTGGGAACACGATGCGCACGCCGGGGCAATGCGCGAAGATGCTGACGCCAGACTGGCTGTGATATGGCGCGCCGCCGCGGAGGTAGCCGCCAATCGGCACGCGTACCACCATCGGGCATGACCAGTTGTTGGCTGACCGATAGCGCAGCATCGACATCTCGTCTTTGAGCTGCATCATCGCCGGCCAGATGTAATCGAAGAATTGGATCTCGACGACCGGCTTGATGCCGCGCGTGGCCATGCCCACGGCGCGGCCGACGATGTTGGCCTCGGCCAGCGGCGAGTTGAACACGCGCTCGGCGCCGTAGGCCTTCTGCAATCCATGCGTGACCTTGAACACGCCGCCTTTGCCGGGCACGTGCGGCAGCGCCGAGGCCTTGCTCGCGTCGGCGACGTCCTCACCGAAGATGACGATGCGCGGGTTGTGCGCCATTTCATCCTTGAGCGTCCGATTGATCGCCGCCACCATCGTGTCGGCCTTGCCTTCGGATTGCGCGGCCGTCTCGAACTCGGCTGACGTCGGGTCCACGGTGGGCGAGTAGACGAACGAGTCGGCGGTATCGATAGACGGTTTCGGCGCCTTCAGTGCCGCGTCCGTTGATTCGGCGATCTCGCGATCGACCGACGCCGCGATCTCGTCGATGTCGGCTTCGCTGGCGATCTTCTCGCTGACCAGGAACGCGCGCATCTTCGTCAGCGGATCGCGCTGCGCTTCCGCCTTCCGCTCATCCGGCGTCTTGTATAACCGCTCATCATCCGACAGCGAGTGTGAGTATGGACGAATCACCTTGGCGTGCACGAACGCCGGCTTGCGCTCGCGGCGCACCCATTCAACCGCCTCGCCGAGCGTGCGATAGCTGTCGAGGAAGTCGGTGCCGTCGCAGCGCCACAGCTTGAGGTTCGGGAACGATTCGACGAGGCGTGAGACGTCGCCGCCGGCCGTCTGGACCTCGACGGGCACCGAAATGGCGTAACCGTTGTCTTCAACGAGATAGAGCACCGGCACGTTGCGCGTGCACGCGGTGTTGAGCGATTCCCAGAACTCGCCTTCGCTCGTGGCACCTTCGCCGATCGACACGTAGGTGATCTCGTCGGGATGAAAGTGGTCCTGACGATCGGCAATGTTGTTGACGCGCTCGAAGATCATGCCGGCTTCGCCGGCGCCCACCGCCTGCAGGCACTGCGTGCCGGTCGGGCTGCCCTGCGACGGGATGTTGAGACTCTTGTGGCCCCAGTGCGACGGCATCTGACGGCCGCCGGAATTCGGATCGTCCTTGGCGCCAACCGCGGAGAGCAGCATCTCGAGCGAGGTCATGCCGAGCGTGAGACACAACGCGCGATCGCGATAGTAGGGATAGAACCAGTCGTAGCCGGCGCGCAAGTGCATGCCGGCCGCGGTGAGCACGGCCTCGTGGCCGGCGCCGCTGATCTGGAAGAAGATC
>DASVFC010000098.1:0-8843 GCA_036380235.1 Vicinamibacterales bacterium | reverse complement strand
GCCGTAAGCGGAGCTCCCTGCGGCGCCGTGCACCTGCTCGATGCAAATCAATCTGATCGGAACGCGTGCCGCCGCGCGAACGGCCGTCATGGCGTCGAGGAACGGCAGTGCGATAGTCGCACCGAGGCCTTTCAGAACGGTGCGGCGCGACAGATGTTTGCCGGTAAGAAACACGACGTCTACTGCTGCGGTTTCTTGCGCGAGCGCAACTTCTCCCCGGTCCATTTCGCCGGGCCGCCCGTCGTCATCATCTCGCCGGTGATGGTTCCGTCTTCTTGAAGAGTGACGGTGATCGGGCGCGGCGCGGGGGCCTGCGATCCGGAATGCTGATCGGCGCCGCCGTGTGATGCCGCGTTGCCGGTGCCCTCGCCTTTGACACCTACGAACGTGATGGTGCGGTCCACCAGCTCGCCCTGCAGACGCACATCGCGGCCCATCATCATCATCGTTGCAGTGGCCTTATTGCCCTCCTGCGGTTCGATCACGAGAGCGATCTGGTGGCTCATCACCTCGATGTTCCATGTGCCCGCGAAGTCGGCGACGGTCGGTTTGCTTTGCGCCGAGACGACGGACGCGGCAAGCAGGGCGAGAATAACGGTGCGGTTGAGCATGGTTACTGACCTCCGTGAATCATCTGACCCAACGCCCGCATGGCGTCGGGAGCAAGGAAGTGAATGGCGCCGGCGATCGCGACGACGATGCCAAGGCCGAAAGCGAAGACGGTCTTGCCTGTGATCATGAAGGGCACAGTAGCAACCGTCCCCTGAACGGATGGTGAAAGCGGCGTTCAGGTACAGTTCAGAGAACGACGTTAAGAGTGAAGCAGGAAAGGACGCCGTGAGGATTCTGGTTGCGGAAGACGAAGTCGTGCTCGCTCAGCAACTTAGCCTCGTGCTGCGCGATGCGGGCTATGCCGTCGACGTGGCCGCAGACGGCGAGAATGCGGAGTTCCTGGGACGAACCGAGGGCTACGACGCGGTGATTCTCGATCTGGGCCTGCCGAAGATGGACGGCTTGACCGTGCTCCGTCACTGGCGCGAGGCGGGCCTGGCCACGCCGGTGCTGGTCCTGACGGCGCGCGGCAGCTGGCACGAGAAAGTGCAGGGCATCGACGGCGGCGCGGACGACTATGTTGCCAAGCCGTTCCAGATTGAAGAAGTGCTCGCGCGCTTGCGCGCATTGATCCGGCGCGCATCGGGCCAGGTCACCCCGGAGCTGCGCAGCGGTAATGTGGTGCTCGATCCGCGGGTTTCACGCGTCACGGTTGACGGCGTGCCCGTCAAGCTCACCAGCCACGAGTTCCGCGTGTTGTCATACTTGATGCACCATCGCGGCCGCATCGTCTCGCAGGGCGAGCTCACCGAGCACATCTACTCGCAGGGTTTCGATCGCGACTCCAACACCGTTGAAGTGTTCATCGCGCGCCTTCGTCGCAAGCTCGGCACCTCCTTCATCGAAACGGTTCGCGGGATGGGTTACCGGATTGGGGCGCAGCCGTGAAGACCATGCTCTCGCTGCGGGCGCGCATCTTCATCGGTGCGGTGTTCTGGATGGCGGCGCTGTTCATCGCCGCCGGCATGCTGTTGACGCACCTCATGGCTCGCAACGCCGCGGCGCCCGGGGTGTTCCATCGCATCTTCCTGCACATGGACGTGCTCGGCGTGGTCATCGTGATCTGCCTGGGGGTGGGCCTGGTGCTGGTGCGCCGCGGTCTGAGCTCCTTCGACGTGCTGCGTGAGCGCCTTTCTCGCATCAGGGACGGCCGCGAACGCCGCCTCGAAGGCGAGTATCCGCAGGAAGTGATTCCGCTGATCAACGATCTGAACGGGTTGCTGGACGATCGCGATCGCCGTGTGACACGCGCATTAACCAAGGCCGGCGACCTGGCGCATGGCTTGAAGACGCCGCTCGCGATTCTGAATCAGCACGCCGACCGGGCGCGTGCGGCGGGACAGGTCGAGCTTGCGCAGGCGATCACGCAGCAGGTGGAGCGCATGCGCCGTCAGGTCGACTACCACCTCGCGCAGGCGCGCGCCTCCGCATCGGGCGCCAATTCCGGCGCCCGCAGTCACGTGATGACGTCCGCCGACGCGTTGGCGCGAACGATGATGACGCTGCACGCCGGCCGCGGCCTGCAAGCGGACGTCGAGGCGCCGCACGACCATTTCGTCCGCGTTCAGCGGGAGGATCTGGAGGAGATGCTGGGTAACCTGGTCGACAACGCATGCAAGTGGGCGCGCTCGCAGGTCCGCATCCACTCGCAGGCGAGAGAGGGAGTGATTGAAATTTCGGTCGACGACGACGGCCCAGGATTGGAGCCGGCGCTGCGCGCGAAAGTGTTGCAGCGTGGCGTGCGCGTTGATGAAGCGGCGCCAGGATCCGGCCTCGGCCTTGCGATCGTGACCGACCTGGTCGAGTTGTACGGTGGGTTGCTCGAGCTGACCGAGTCGCCGCAGCGCGGCCTGCGTGCTGTGCTACGCCTGCCGGCTGCGTAGATCAGAAACCGGGTTACTTCTTCGGCTTCACTTCGATTCGCGTCGCCACCTTTGCGGTGCCGTGTGAGTCGTAAGTCACCGTTACTTCAGAACCCGTCGCTACCAGACCTTGCGCGCCCTTCTCGGCGCCTTCGATAACCGTCTTGTCGCTGTAGGTGAACTTCACTTCACCTTCGGACGCGGTCTTAATCGAAAACGTCTTGGCCTTCTCGTCGACCGTCACCACTTCTCCAGTCAATGGCGTTGGCGGCACCTCTTTGTGTTGTGCGCCACCTTCGGGCGACGGCCGCTGTTGACTCAACGCCGGCGCAGCCGTAATCGAGAAAAGTAGCATTGCAATCACCGCACTTGTGCTTGAGCTCATCGATTCCTCCCACTTGCCTTACTTGCAAGAAGTGCGGCACCGTAAGAATTCTTCCTCACAGAGTACTAATTCTTCGATCCAACGCGGCTGTTCTGCTAGACTGTCGCCCTCTTTCAGCCAATCCGGATATGCCGCCCATGAGCCACCGCTGGGTTGTTGTGTTGTTGTGCGTCACAGCTCTTCAGCTGTCGTCTCGGACGATTGCCGCCGACAATCTCAAGAGTCGAGATGCGCGTCTGGTCGAAGTCGATCGGCTGCAGCACATCACCGACCAACTGCGCATGCGGCTCGACATCCTCGAGCGCGTGCTGGTCGCAGTGGTCGATCACAATCCGCTGGTGATGTCGGTAGAAACATTGTCGGGCCGCAGCGGACCGTTTGTGATCACCGCCGACGCGGAGTTCATCCAGTCGTTGACCGAAGAGGAATTGCAGGCGGCGGTGGCCCACGAACTTGGCCATGTGTGGATCTACACGCACCATCCCTACTTACAGACCGAGCGGCTGGCCAACCAGGTTGCGTTGCGCGTAATCAGCCCGGAGCTGTTGGTGCCGGTTTACGAGAAGGTGTGGAAACGCACTGGCGCGAGAGGCAATCTCGCCGAGTACATTTCGTTGCCGGGCGGCAGCCGCTAGTTATTGCTTCGGCGCTTTTCCGAAAACCTCAACCAGCGTCGCCGTAACAGTACCCGTGTTCGTGAAGCCGTGCATCACGCCGCCCTTCAATTCGAGAACGTCACCCTGCTTCACGTCGAAAGGCGGCTGACCTTCGATTGTCATGCGCAGCTGGCCGGTGACCAACGTGAACACGTGGTAGGTCGCATCGGGGTGGTTGTGCATTCGCCGCACCGCGCCGGGGTCTGCCCAGTCGCGCAGCACCCGAAAATCCGGACGATCCATGACGACCATGTACGCCATTCCTGGATCGCCTTGAACCGGCTGGCCCTTTTCCCGGCCGCCGACGGCCTGGCCCACAAGCAATGACGTAGCAAGCACGGAAAATGCGCACGTAGTCATGAAGATCTTGTTCATGGCCGGGAGTATACGCCGCTATTCGGCGCGTAACGCGTCGACCGGGTTGGCCTTGATGGCACGGCGTGCCGGCAGCAGGCAGGCGAGGGCGCCAGCCAGGAGGAGCACGGGTAGCGCGATCGCGTAGGTAGCCGGATCCCATGGGCCGATACCGAAGAGCAAGCTTTGCATTGCCCAGGCCGTGATCGCCGCGAAAACGGTGCCCGCAGCCACACCGAGCGACAACAACACGGCGCCCTCGCGCGCCACGAGCGCCAACACCTGTAGCGTTTGCGCACCGAGAGCGCGTCGGACGCCGAACTCCCGATGACGGATCGCAACCGTGTAGGCGACGACGCCGTAAATGCCGACCGACGCCAGCAGCACCGCAACGATAGCGAAGATCACGGCAAGACGCATCGTGAACTGCCGCGTCGCGTTCGCGGTGTCGGCATACATGGACAGCGGCCGGACGTCGTAGATCGGCAGCGTTGGATCGATTGCCTTCAGTGCATCGCGGACAGCCGGCATGATGGTGGACGGGTCGCCGTCCGTTTTCACGACGTACACCGACGGATTGCGCAACGCCTGCCGCTGCGAGAAGTACAACTGGTCGCGCACCTCAACAATCGGGCTGCGATGGCGAACGTGCTCAACGACGCCGACGACCGTTGCCCACTGTTCGGGCTTGCCGGTTACGAACACGTCGACACCGAGTCGTTTGCCGATGGGTGATTCATTCGGCCACGTTCTCGCGGCCACGCGTGTGTCGACGATTGCCACGAGCGGGGCCGTCGGGTCGTCGTCTTCGGTGAAACTGCGGCCCTCAATCAACCTGACACCGAGCAGCTCCAGGGCGCCTGGCGATAACGATCGATAGTCGGCTTGTGGCGCGGTGGAGGCATCGGTTCCGGATGTCGCCGTGTACGGCCCACCCCAGTTTGGAACATGATCGTACGGCGCATGGCTGATCGAAGCGGCGCCTCGGGATCCCGGCAATGCCGCCAGTCGTTCCTGGAGCTGACGATGGACTGCCAGGGCGCGGTCGCGGTTGGGCGCCCTTACCGCGATCCGGAATGATTGAATGCCGTCGGCCTTGAAACCTGGATCGATCGCCTGCACGTTGAGAAAGGTGCGAACCAGCAGCAAGGCGCCGATCACGAGCACCACGCTCATCGCGATCTGCCCGCCAATCAAGACCGAGCGAAGACGATGGCCGCCACTGGTTCCCGCGCGAGCGGCGTCGAGGCGGATGGCGTTCACCAGCCGTATGCGCCAAATCTCAGCCAGCGGCGCGATTGACAGCAGGATGCCCCAGGCGAACACGATTGCCAGCGACGCGGCGATTACCGGCATGTTGATGTGGGCACGCGATAGCCGGCTCAGCGAGGACGGGGCGAGCGCGAGCAGCGCATCGAGGCCCCACCGCGCCACCACCATTCCGGCCGCGGCGCCAAGCGTGGTCAGCAACAGCCCTTCGACGAGGTGTTGGCGAAGCAGGCGCGCGTTCCCCGCACCGAGCGCCACCCGCATGGCGGTTTCTTTCGTTCGCGCCGCCGCCCGTGCAATCAGCAAGCTGGCCACGTTGACGCAGGCGATCAGCAACAGGATCGCGACGGCACCGAGCATCGCCAGCAGCGGTCCGCGAATCTCTCGAACGGAGTCTGCCTGCAGGGCCACGGTCTCGAACTTCCGTCCGGCGGCACCGTAGTGCGAGTAGGCGCGCGAGATCTCCTCGCCGACGCGGGCGACATCTTGCTGCGCGGCGGCCAGCGGCACGCCGTCTCGCATGCGGCCAATCACGCGCAGGAATCGTTGCCCGCGTGGAAACTCCGGCAGCGATCGATCGAACAGCTGGAACGCGTCGAGGTCGTCTGGTACCGCCGCGTCCTGCGGCATCAGGAGCCGGAAGTCATCAGCTAGGACACCGACGATGGAGGTGGGCCGTCCGTTGACCAGGATCCGCTTACCTGCGATCAGCGGATCGCTGCCAAAACGGCGTCGCCATAATTGCGCGCTCAGAAGAATGGAAGTCGGCGGCCCTTGAACCAGGTCGGCTTCCACAAAGGTGCGGCCGATCGCCGTCGGCGCGCCCAACAGGCTGAAGTAATCGTGCGTGACGTTCCCGATACGTAATTGCTCAGGCTCATCCTCTGTCAGCGCTGCCGTCGTCGCCCAGATCGCGCCGAAGCCGTCAAAGGTGGTCGACCGCGTATCGAGATCGGTGAGCTCCGGCCCCGAAAGCGGTGCGCGCGGGTATCCTTCCGTTGCCTGATCGGCCCACACGAAGACGAGGCGCGACGGATCCGCGTAGGGCAACGGCGCGATCAGCAGGCCATGGACGACGCTGAAGATTGCGGTATTGGCGCCGACGCCAAGCGCGAGGGTCAGCACCGCTGCAGCCGTGAATCCCGGAGACCGGCGAAGCAGGCGCCACGCGTAGCCAACATCACGAAGCGTCTCTTCAGCGACGCGGCCGATGCGAACATCGCGCACGCGTTCCTTCACGCGATCGAAGCCGCCAATCTCCGCCAGCGCCTGGCGCCGCGCGGTGGCGGGGTCGATGCCGGCTGCCATCTTCCGCGCGGTCATGTCGTCGACGTAGCCGCGGAGCTCCTCGTCCAGATCGGCGTCGAGACGGCGACCCTTTGTCAGCGTCTGCCAGAAGCTCGCGATCTTGGGCCAGAGAGGCATGATCGACTAGTCGGATTCGAGGACGAGACCAACGGCCGACACGATTCGCGCCCATTGCTTGCGTTCCGCTGCCAGCTGCTGCTTGCCGGCGGGCGTGAGGCGGTACGATTTGATCCGTCGGCCGGCGTCGGTGACCGACCATTCCCCGGCGATGAACCCCTCCTGCTCGAGCCGATGCAGTGCGGGAAACAAAGAGCCCGCCTTTACCGTGAACGTGCCCCTGGTGATCTGCTCGATGCGATCGGCAATCGCCACTCCATGCCTGGGCTCGAGCTCGAGCGTGCGCAGGATCAACAGGCCCAGCGTGCCCTTGAGGATTTCAGTCGGTGGCGCCATCGGTGCGCTCAATATAGACAATCTATATCAGCCGCGCAAGCCCGGGTGGGAAGTGCTAGCCTTCGCTATGCCCGCACTGCTGGCGGTGCTGCTGTTGAGCACGTTTGTCTCTCAGCCGGCCCGCACGCCCGACATCCACTTCACTCCGACCCGGCACAACATCGCCGACGCGATGTTGCAACTGGCCTCCGTCGGGCCGGCAGATGTGGTGGTCGACCTGGGATCCGGTGATGGCCGCATCCCAATCATCGCGGCGCAGAAGTATGGCGCTCGCGGCATCGGCATCGAGCTCAATCGGAACCTGGTCGAGCTGTCGTGGCAGATTGCCAATGAAGCCGAAGTCGCCAACCGCGTCACGTTCATCGCCGGAGACTTGTTCACCGCCGATCTCAGCGCGGCGACGGTGGTGACGTGTTACCTGTCGCCGCAGATCATGAAGCTGCTTGAATCGAAGCTGCGGGCGCTGCGCCCCGGCACGCGCATCGTTTCGCACCAGTTCCCAATGCCGGGCTGGCAGCCTGACCGGCGCATTACCGTCGATGAGTCGGAGCTGTTGCTCTGGACCGTCCCTACACCATGACCGAACTTCAATTTCGATCGACAGTCGCGACCGACTACGCTGACGTTCTTACACCAGAAGCAATCAGTACTCTCGCGGCGCTGTCGCATTTCGACGCCGATCGCAAGCGGCTGATGCGCGAGCGCATCCAGCGCCGCAACCAGCGCGCCGCCGATCGACGCGGGATTGCTTTCCTCGATCCGGAGGGCACGATTGGCCGCACCTCTCTCAGCGTGAAGGACGCGCGTGCCGGGAGATTCGTCGGCAGCGCCATTCCGCGAGACTTGCAGCGACAGTGGATCCAGGGCACCGGTCCGGCAGCGCGGCCGGGCGCGCCCGTGGAAGTTGGGCTTCGCAACGTGGCTTACGCGTTGTTGAGTGGCGCCGATGGCTGGATGTTCGATGGTGAAGACGCGCTCGGACAAGTCGAGACCATGTCGCTCGACAATCAGCGCAACCTGAAGCTTGCCATCCACGCCGATCCAGTGTTCATGATGGTCGCTGAAAAGGTCGCCGCAGAAATGAACGCGTGGGGCAGCGAGTTTTTCGGCAAGCCCATCATTGCCGACTGGCGCACGCAACTGCGGTTCACGACCAGGATATTTCGCGCCCGCGGGCTTCACCTCGATGATCGCCATGTACGTCACGCCAATGGCGACGGCTATTCCGCGTCGATCGTCGACGCCACCCTCTATGTCGTCAACAATCACCGGCGGCTGCTCGACACGGACGCGTCGGTCGTGTTGTATCTGCCAAAGATACAAACCGCTGAAGAGGCCGCACTGTGGAACGGCATCCTGTCGGGGCTCGAACAGCACCTGCGATTGCCGAACGGGACGATCAAGACCTACGTGCTGGTCGAACAGGTGGAAGCGTGCTTCCAGTTGATGGAGATCCGCGCCGTTCTGGGATTGCGCTTCGTTGGCTTCAATACGGGCCGTTGGGACTACATCAACAGCGTGTCAGACGCCCTCGCGTGGGATCATTCGTTCATCAACCCGAACATCGATCAGATCACGATGACCTACGGCTACATGCGGCACTACGAGGACCGCGTGCGCCGGGCCGTCAACACGCCGGACCGGAATGGCCGCTACGCCCTGTGGCAGGGCGGCATGGAGCCGAACATCCCGGTCGGCTCCGAGGCCGGGGTCGCCGCCGGCATGAAGCGGGCCATGGCCGGGGCGGAGCGTGAGCAGCGCGAGGGCGCCAGCGGCAAGTGGGTGGCGCACTGGAAGATGGTGCATATCGTGCGCCCGGTCTGGGAAAAGGCTGGCGCACCGAATCAACTCGGCCGCGCCCTCCCGCCGCTGACGTATACCGATCAGGACGCCGCCGATCTCGCGAGACTCGAGCCCGCGGCGCGAACGGTGCGAGGCGCGCGC
>DASVFC010000097.1:0-3651 GCA_036380235.1 Vicinamibacterales bacterium | reverse complement strand
GCCGCGAGACCCGGGCCGCGAAAGCTCGCAGGCGACGTGCGGTTGGCCTTGTCGTACGAGGCCTTGAAAATGAGGGGCACGCCGACGCGGCCGGCGATCTCGCGCAGCTGAAGGGCAGTGTCAATCGCGTGCGCCTCACTCTCGATCACGCACGGGCCGAGGATGAAGGCGAGGGGATGGCCCGTGCCGAACATCACGGGCCCCGCCGCAACCGAGGCTACGGACTGCACTACGTCTCGCTCTTCGAGACCCGCACGGCCGCCGTGCTGTTCGCGCCCGCCTTGTGGTGTTTGGCGGCTTCAACGAAGCTCGCAAACAGCGGATGCGGCTTCAGCGGCCGCGACTGGAACTCCGGATGGAACTGCACCGCCAGGTACCACGGATGACCGGGCAGCTCGGCGATCTCGACGAACTTGCCATCTGGCGATCGGCCCGAGATGCGCATGCCTTTTTCCGCTAACGCGGGCTCATACAGGCAATTAAATTCGAAGCGATGGCGATGCCGCTCGTGAATCAAGTCTGTGCCGTAGACCCTGCGCGCCAGCGAACCTGGCGCCAGTTCGCAGGCGTAGCGGCCAAGACGCATCGTGCCGCCGAGATCGTCCACGCCGAGCAGATCGCGCAGCTTGTAGATCACCTTGTGCGGCGCGGCCTCGTCGACCTCGGTTGAATCGGCGCCATCAAGACCGCAGACATTGCGCGCATATTCGACGGTGGCCCATTGGAACCCATAGCAGATCCCGAAGAACGGGATGCCATGGGAGCGCGCGTATTCCGACGCTTTCATCATGCCGCGCGTGCCGCGTGAGCCGAAGCCGCCAGGGACGAGAATGCCGACCGAGCCGTCGAGCAGGCGGGTGCCACCTTCCTGTTCGAGCGCTTCGGACTCGACCCATTGGATGTTGATGCGCACGCGGTTGGCGAAGCCGCCATGATAGAGCGCTTCGTTGAGCGACTTGTAGGAGTCCTCGTATCCCGTGTACTTGCCGACCACGTGAATCGTGATCTCGTCCTCGGGATTCTTGATGCGGTGCACCAACTCCTCCCACGGCTGCATGCGTGATTCGCTCGTCGGCAGGTGTAAATACTTGAGGATCACCGCATCGAGGCCTTCGTCGCGGAGCGACAACGGCACTTCGTAGATCGTCTCCACGTCTTTGGCGGTGATCACTGCTTCCTCGTTGACGTCGCAGAACAATGCGATCTTCTGCTTGATGTCGCGGGCGAGGATGCGATCGGTGCGGCAGAGCAGGACATCGGGCTGAATGCCAATCGAACGCAGGTCGCGCACGCTGTGCTGCGTCGGCTTGGTTTTCAATTCGCCGGCGGCGCCGATGTAGGGCACCAGCGTCAGGTGCACGTAGATGGTGTTGTCGCGTCCCACGTCCTGGCGGAATTGACGAATCGCCTCGAGGAAAGGCAGGCTCTCGATGTCGCCGACGGTGCCGCCGATCTCGACCAGCACCACGTCGGCATCGCGGCCGGCCTGCCGGATGCAGTCTTTGATCTCGTTCGTGATGTGCGGAATTACCTGCACGGTGCGGCCAAGGTAATCACCGCGGCGCTCCTTCTGGATCACCGACATGTAGATCTTGCCGGTGGTCCAGTTGCTGTTGCGCGTCGCGGTCATGGTCGTAAACCGCTCGTAGTGGCCCAGGTCGAGGTCGGTTTCCGCACCATCGTCGGTGACATAAACCTCGCCGTGCTGATACGGGCTCATCGTTCCGGGGTCGACGTTGATGTAGGGATCGAACTTCTGCAGGCTGACGCGGTAACCGTGGCCCTCGAGCAGGGCGCCGATTGACGCGGCCGCGAGGCCTTTACCGAGCGAGGACACGACGCCGCCGGTCACGAAGATGTATTTGGGCTGATGCGGGCGATTATCCATGTTCATAATCCTGGAGGTCCGCCTCCGCTCCGCGACAAGGCCGGCGGAGCTTCGGCCGATGCGCCGTAGCTCGCGTTCGCTTCGTGGCGAGCGAAAGCGCGTCGAACGCGTTCCAGATCTTCGGGGGTATCCACACCGGCAACGGCATGCGCGCTTTCGACAACGCGAATCCGGACGCCGTGGGTGAGGGCGCGCAGCTGCTCCAGCGACTCGACAATCTCGAGCGGGGCAGCCGGCAGGGCGGCTAATTTGAGCAGGGTTTCGCGCCGATACACATAAAGCCCCACGTGGGCGCGTGCCGCGGACGGCAAGGTCTCGGTGCGCGGATACGGAATCGGGGCACGCGAGAAATAGAGGGCGTCGCCGCGGACGCTGGTGATCACTTTGACGACGTTGGGATTGCGGAATTCTTCGAGGCTGTTGAAGGGCCGGCAGATGGTGCTCATGTCGACGGTGGAATCGTCGAGCAGCGGCCTGATCGCCGCATCGATCGTATCCGGATCGACGAGCGGCTCGTCGCCCTGCAAATTGACCACGGCACGACATGGCTGCGTGGCCACGACCTCCGCGATGCGGTCGGTGCCGCTGACGTGGTCGGCGCGGGTCATGATCGCCACGCCGCCGAAGCCGCGCACGACCGATGCAATGCGCTCATCATCGGTCGCCACGGCCACGGCGTGCACCAGGCGCGCGGCAGTGGCGCGGCGAAAGACGTGCTCGATCATCGGCTTACCGGCGATGTCAGCGAGAATTTTTCCTGGGAAACGGGTGGCGTGGAACCTCGCGGGGATGACGGCGAGGACCGACGATTCAGTCAGCGTGAATGGCAGACGCTGGACCGAATTGGGGTGCACGACGAATAATACCACGTCACAATAGGGACAAGCGGGATGGACATTTCACCAACGACCATCGGGCGATTCGTCATCGCGACTGGCGCGGCGGCGGGCTGGTTGATGACCGGCTCGGTCACGCAGGAGACGCCCGACGTGCGTGAATCGCAGCCTTCGGTCGCTCGACCGATCGCGCCAGAACCGATTCCGCCGGCGCAGTTCACCGAAGTGCTGCGCGACCGCATGCGCGAAACGGTGTTGCCGGAACGCGGGCGCAACCCTTTCACCTACGGCTCGCGTGTCGCGCCGCGCCGTGATGTGGCGCCGGCGATCGCCCAGCCGGAAATCCCTGCTGCAGTTCCGGTCGAGCCACCGCCGCCAGCATTCAAGCTGTCGGGCATCGCGGCCAGTCAGCAGGATGGCACGACGGTCCTCACCGCGATCGTGATCGACAACGGCGCGATGGTGTTTGCAAAAGCGGGCGACAGGTTATCGAACGGCTATTCTGTGCTGAGCGTCGACGAGACGAGCATCACGCTGGTCGACGCAGCCGGCGTTACCCAGACGCTGCGTCTCCCCTAGCGGCTCGACGCCCTCTGGACTGGAGGGGAGAGGGACGTTAGACCTTGACGACCCAGGCGTCCTTGACCTGCTTCACCTTTCGGATTTCGGCCAGCACGTCGAGTCCGGCTTTCTCATCCAGATCATCAACATTCACCGCGCCAACCGCACCGCCGTCGCTGCGGCCCAACGCGAAATTGGCGATGTTGATGCCGCGCCTGCCAAGGATGGTGCCGACCTCGCCGATGACGCCCGGCTGATCGTTATTGGTGAAGAGCAGCAGGGTGCCATCGAGCGGCGCATCAACGGGCACGCCGTTGAGGAGAACCAGGCGAGCGCCGTTGGGCGCACACGTGCCTTCGACCCAAC
>DASVFC010000096.1:0-2020 GCA_036380235.1 Vicinamibacterales bacterium | reverse complement strand
TGTCCCTTCACTTCCATGGTTGCGATCTCGACCATCAGATCTTCGCGCTTCGGCAGGAATTCGTGGAGCGGCGGATCGATGGTGCGAATCGTGACCGGCGTGCCGTGCATGCCCTTGAACACGCCGTAAAAGTCGCCGCGTTGCATCGGCAACAGCTCGTTGAGTGCGGCGCGCCGATCCTTTTCGTTGTCGGCGAGGATCATGCGCTGCACGATCGGGATCCGGCCTTCGCCGAAGAACATGTGCTCGGTGCGGCACAGCCCGATGCCGCGGGCGCCGAATGCATAGGCCAGCTCTGCCTGGTCCGGCTGATCGGCGTTGGCGCGCACGCCGAGCCGGCGGAACTTGTCGGTCCATCCGAGCAGCGTGTTGAAGCGCTGGTAGATCGGCGAATCGGCCGGCTTCATCTTCCCCGCCACCACCTGGAGAATCTCGCTCGGCTGCGAGGCGACCTTGGCGAGCTTCACTTCACCCGTCAGGCCGTCGAATGCGACGTAGTCGCCTTCTTTCACCGTCTTGCCTTTGACGATGAAGCTCTTGCCGTGCTCGTCGATCTGCAGCTCGCCGGCACCGACGATCGACGGCTTGCCCATCTGGCGCCCGACCACTGCGGCGTGCGAGGTCATGCCGCCGGTGGCGGTCAGAATTCCCTGCGACACCCACATGCCATGGATGTCGTCCGGCACCGTCTCGCGGCGAACCAGGATCACCGGCTCGCCGCGGTTCGACCACTCGACCGCCGTCTCGGATGAGAACACCGCCTTGCCGCACGCGGCGCCAGGCGAGGCCGGCAGGCCTTTGGTGACCACGTCGTGCTGCTTCCATTCCTTCGGATCGAAACCGGGCGCCAGCAGCTGCGACAGTGCTTCCGGGTCGACCAGCAGGATCGCCTCCTTGGGCGTCACCAGCTTCTCTTTGACCAGATCGGTGGCAATCACCACCGCCGCATAGCCGGTGCGCTTGCCGCTGCGGGTCTGCAGCATGTAGAGCGTTTCGTCCTGGATCGTGAACTCGAAGTCCTGGATGTCTTTGTAGTTCCGCTCGAGGCGCGTCGTGATCTCGCGGAGCTGCTTGTACGCCTTTGGCATCACGCGCTCGAGCTCGGCGATCGGCTGCGGCGTGCGGATGCCGGCGACTACGTCTTCACCCTGGGCGTTGATCAGGAACTCGCCGAAGAACTCCTTGGCGCCGGTGGCGGGGTTGCGGGTGAAGCCGACGCCGGTGCCCGACCGATCGCCGGTATTGCCGAACACCATCATCTGCACGTTGACGGCGGTGCCGATCGAATCCGGGATGTCGTAGATGCGCCGGTACTCCTTCGCGCGCGCGTTGTTCCACGAGCGGAACACGGCGTTGCGGGCGCCGCGCAGTTGCTCCATCGGATCCTGCGGAAAGTCCCGCTTGGTGTGCTCCTTGACGACTTTCTTGTACGCGCCGACCACATCACGCAACGCCGCCTCGTCGAGGTCGGTATCGAGCTTCGCGTTGCGCTTCTGCTTGATTGCTTCGAACTGATGCTCGAACGCGGCCTTTGGGATTTCGAGAACCACGCTGCCGAACATCTGGATGAAGCGGCGATAGCTGTCGAAGGCGAAGCGGCCGTTGCCCGTCCAGGCCTTCAGGCCCTCGACGGTTTCGTCGGTGAGGCCAAGATTAAGGATGGTGTCCATCATTCCCGGCATCGAGAACTTGGCGCCCGAGCGCACCGACACCAGTAGCGGCTTTTGCTTCGATCCGAGCTCCGCGCCCGCCGCTTTTTCAAGCTTGCGTAACTGCGTAACCATCTCGGTCTCGATGTTCGCCGGCAGTTTGCTGTTGTTGGCGTAGTAGATGTTGCACGCGTCCGTGGAGATCGTGAATCCCGCCGGCACCGGCAATCCGGCATTGGTCATCTCGGCGAGGCCGGCGCCTTTGCCACCGAGCGTGTCTTTCATGTTCCGGTTGCCGTCGGCCTTGCCGTTACCGAAGAAGTAGACAAACTTCCTGGCGCCCTTAGAAGAATTAACCTTCTTGTCCTTCG
>DASVFC010000095.1:0-3094 GCA_036380235.1 Vicinamibacterales bacterium | reverse complement strand
CGCGCGTGACCTACGACGGCGACGTAATCCTCGAGATCACGGTCGAGAACAGCGCCCGCGGCCAGGACACCAACATCGCCGGCCAGAACCTGCCGTCGTTCTTCTCGCGCAAAGTGGCGACCAAGCTGCGGCTTCGCGACGGCGAGTCGAACCTGCTCGCCGGCCTGTTGCGCGAGGACGAGCGCAAGTCGCTGACCGGGTTCCCCGGCGTGTTGCGCCTGCCAATCGTGAAGCAGTTGTTTTCCAACAACGACCAGTTGGTGCGCCAGACCGACATCGTGATGCTGCTGACGCCGCGCATTGTGCGCACGCACGACCTGCGCGCCCAGGACCTGAGCCCGATCTACATCGGCACGCAGAGCAACATGGCGTTGAGCGGCCCGCCGGCGACGATCGGCGGCGACGTCCCGCCGCCGCCACCACCGCAACCGGACGCGGCGGCCCCTGCAGTGCCGGCCACGCAGCCGTCTGCCGGCGTGCCCACGTCACCGACCGCGGTGCGTCCGCCTACCGCTCCGGTGTTGCCCACCGGCAGCGCGCAGCAGCCGATGATTCCGCCTGGCAGCTCGCCGATTCCGGGCATGACCACGGCACCTGCCCCGGCCCCGGCGCCCGCGCAACCGAACGTCGGTCCGCCCGTAACGGTGCCGCCGGCCGAACCCATCACGACACCCGCACCCGTTGCACCGGCACCCGTCGCACCCGCGCCGCCGGTGGCAACCGCGGCACCCGCACGGATCACCCTGAGCCCGCCCACCGAGATGCGCGTCGGTAGCGGGCCTTATACGGTTCCGATCTCTGTCGCCGCCGCGTCGCGTCTGTCGACGCTGACGTTGTCGATCACCTACAACCCGGCGTTGATCCGCGTGCGCAACGTGCAGGAAGGCACGTTCATGCGCCAGGGCGGCGTGACCGCGGCATTCAGCCAGCAGGTGGACGAGAAGAGCGGCCGAATCGATATCGTGATCACGCGACCAGGAGATCAAACCGGAGCGTCGACGGCGGGATTGCTGGCGGCGCTGCTGGTGGAGCCGCTTGCCGCCGGCACCGGTTCGTTGTCGATCAGCGGCTCGGCCACCATTCCCGGGGGCGCGCAGGCCGCGCTGCAGTTCGTGCCCGCCGGCATTACGGTCAGGTAAGCCACCGTGCGCCATTTGCAACGCGGCTTCTCGTTCGTTGAATTGCTCGTCGTTACGACGATCATCCTTATTCTTGCCTCAGCGGTGCAGCCGCTTGCCAAGGTGACGATTCAACGCACGCGCGAGGCGGAGCTGCGCCGGGTGCTGCGAGAGATGCGTACGGCGATCGACAAGTTCAAGGACGCGGCTGACGCCGGGCTTATCCCGACGACGGAGTTGAAAGCCAACAGCGAAGGCTATCCGCCGGACCTCGAAACCCTCGTTGACGGCGTTTCGGTGGCGAACGACGCATCCGGCCGCAAGCTGAAGTTCCTGCGCAAAGTCCCCCTCGACCCGATGACCGGTGACGCCGAGTGGGGAATCCGCGCGTACCAGGACAAGCCGGATTCCACCACCTGGGGCGGCCAGAACGTGTACGACGTCTATTCGAAGAGTCAGGGCACGGGCCTGGACGGCACCAAGTATCGCGACTGGTAGGGACGGCCATGAAGAGATTGAGACAGGTCAAAGGCTTCACGATCATCGAACTGCTGGTCGTGATGACCGTGATCGTGATTCTCGCCAGCCTTGGTATGGTGCAGTATCGCAATAGCGTGCGGCGCGCGGAAGAAGCGGCCTTGAAGGAGAACCTGTTCCGGATGCGCGATGCGATGGACCAGTTTTACGCCGACAAGAACAAGTGGCCGAGCGACCTCAGCGAACTCGTATCCGAAGGCTACATTCGCGAAGTGCCGACCGATCCCATCACGAAGTCGAAAGACACGTGGCGAACCGAGACGGCGGAACCTGATGGCAACAACCCCGCGTCATCGGTGGGCATCGACAACGTGTTTAGCGGCTCGGAGGAAACGGCGCTGGACGGGTCGAAGTACTCGGAATGGGGACAGTGAAGTTTAAAGTTTTAAGTCTAGAGTTTTAAGTTGAGTTAGAAGTTATAAGTTCAGCTTGAAGTTTAAAGAGTAAAGGCCAGCCGCGGATTGCGTGCTGGCCTTTCTCATCTCGGACGTCGTCGCTCCTAAATCAAAACTTAAATCTCAATTCTTAGATCTTAAATCTCAAATCGCTGCAACGCCCTGCTACGGCACGATGATGGTGGTTGTCGTGGAACCGGTTTGGCCGGCGGCGTCCGTAACCGTCGCGGTAATCACGCGGGTGCCTGAGGCGCTGAACTGGACGGGGAACGTTGCCGCGCCGCCAGTCCCGGAGTAGAGCACGGTGCCGTCGTTGGTGCGAACCACGACCGAGCGAATCGGCGTGTTTGCGTTTGCGGCGGTCGGGGTGACGGTCATCGTGAATACTTCGTTGACCGCCGGGTTGTTCTTGGACGCGGTCAATGTCACCGTCGGCTGCTGCGCGAAGCCGATGATGGTGACATCAGAGGCAATGCCGGTGTTGCCGGCAACGTCGGTCGCACGAGCAGTCACCGTGTAACCACCGGCGTTCTGGTATGTGTGCGTCATCGCCACTGAGCCTGTAACGTTGCTGCGCGTCTCCGACGTGCCGTCGCCAAAGTCCACGAACAGCGTCGCAATCTGTCTTGGGCTGCTGTTGGTGCCGGTGCCGCCGGAGAAGGTAATGGTGATGGGCACCGGCACGCCGGCAGTTCCATTCTCGGCATTGACGGTTACGCTCGGCGCGGCCGACGCTTCCACGCGAACCTCGCCCTTCGCTGCGCCGGCGATCGCATTTACGGTTGCCGTCGATGTCGTAGTGAGCTGCGTGCGGGCGATGCCGCTGTTGTCGGTCGTGGCGCTCGTCGGGTTCAAGCTGCCAGTCGACGAGACGAACTGTACCGGCACACCGGGAAGGGGATTGCTCTGATCGTCAAAGACGAGCGCCGAGATCGTCACGGTGCCGCCGCTTTGCGAGACGCTCGAGGGCGTCGCGGTCAACGAGATCGCACCGGACGCGGCGGCGGTGCCGACACGAATCGTGGCGCCGCCTGAACTCGAATT
>DASVFC010000094.1:0-6057 GCA_036380235.1 Vicinamibacterales bacterium | reverse complement strand
GGCCACCGACGCATCGGGGCGTTCGAGGTTGAGGGTCACGCGAAGGCGATCCGACACCGCGTGCACGGATCCGGTCACGAGATAACTCGCGTCGAGGGCGCGCACGAAACTCGATCGGTCCGGGTTCTGCTGCCGGCTCTCCTCAACGGCGCTTCGAGACAACACGGTAACGCGCGGGGCCGAGGCCAGGCTGGTGATCAAACTCTCGGCGAGACCAGCGCCGAGATAGTCGTTCGCCGTGTCGCCGCTCATGTTCTGCAGCGGCAACACCGCCACCACCGGCGAGTCCGGTCCGATCGAACCCGCGCTCCATTGCAGACGCGCAATTAGCGCGACTACAGCGACAGCCAGAATGGCGACGACCGCGATCGCGCTCTTCGGCATGCGCCGCCGCAGCGACACCGTCCGTCTCGCCAGCGGCGAGGATTCCTGATCGCGCAACGGGTTCAGCTCGAGCAGCAATTCGTCGCCAGACGATGGGCGCTTCGCCGGATCGCGCTGCAGCATCCGTGCTACCAGCTGCTCGAGTTTTGGCGGCACCCAGATATCGCTCGACGAGGCCAGCTTCGGCGGATCATCGCGGAGCACCGAGGTCGCCAGGGCGACGGCGTCGTGGCCCGGAAAAGGCCGTCTGCCCGCGATCATCTCGTAGAGCATCACGCCGAGCGCGTAGATGTCGGCGCGGCCGTCGACGTTGCGGGACAGGTACTGCTCCGGGGCCGCGTAACCGGGGGTGCCGACCAGGCCGCCGCCGACCGTGCCGGGCACGCTCGCCGACATGTCGGCGCCCGCGGGCACCAGCCGCGCGATGCCGAAGTCGAGCACCTTGGTGCGGCCGTCAGGACCGAGCACCACGTTCGACGGCTTGAGATCGCGATGAATGACGCCCTGCGCATGCGCCGCGGCGAGGGCGTCCGCCAGCTGCCACGTGATTTCCACCGCCTCGGCGATCGACATCGAACCGCGATGCAGCCGCGCCGCCAGCGTGTCGCCCTCGACATATTCGAAGACGACGATCACCTTGCCGTCGACGTCGAGCACGTCGTGCACGGTGGCGATGTGAGGATGGTTGAGCGCCGCGGCCGCGCGCGCTTCGCGCATCAGCCGCTGTCGGCCTTCGGTGGTGTCGGCATCGGCCGTCTTCACCGTTTTCAGCGCGACCTTGCGATTGAGGCGCGTGTCCTCGGCCAGCCAAACCACGCCCATGCCGCCGGCACCAAGCTGGCTAATGACGTGGTACGGCCCAACGTGGGCGCCCGCGTGCAAGGTCTATTTCCCGGCCAGGTAGGCTTTCGACGCCGCTTCATCCTTGAGCGGCACCACCTTGTCAGGATCGATTCGGATCATGATGTAGCTGATGTGATCGTCGATCTTGGTGAACCAGTGGCCGGTGCCGGCTGGAATGATGATCGCATCGCCTGCCTTGAGCTGGTGCGTCACCCCGTTGCGGATCGACGCCGCATTACTGCCGGGGCCATTGAGCAACCGCACGTTCTCGTTGGTGGCGGGACGCCGCTGCGCGTCGACCAGATCCGGACCGGTGACCAAGGTCGCGGATCCGGAAATCACGTGGTAGACCTCGCTCACGTGATCGTGCTCGGCAACCGAGTTGGCCTGCGGCTTGTCGAGCCTGGTGCGATGCACCATGCCGATCGCGATACCGCTCTTGCCGGCATCTACCGACCGCACCTGTTGATCAATCTGGTTGCGCGCAATCGCCCGCTGCAAATACGCCTGTAGCTCCTCGTTGGAGATATACGTCGCCGGGCACCCCTGGCACGTCGCCGTCGGGACATTCTGCGCGCTGATGGCCGCCGCGGTGGCTATGAAGGCACACGTCACAAGGATGAGTTTGAGCATAACGATGGTCCAAGGTCGCCGGGGTACCTTCGACAGTCTATCCGCTACCGCAACCATATGAGCATCCGCCGTGACGGAGGCGCCACGGTGTGTCGCAGCCGCCGACGCACGAGCAATAACTAACTACAGAAGCGAGGAGTTCTTACATCATCGCGGCCACCTCAAGGGGCGCAAACGCGCTCATTCTAAGGGCTTCGACCAAAAGGTCTCGCTGGCACGGTTCAAGCAATTGGGCAGGTAGAACTCAACCGTGCCCGTAACCAATTTGAACCCGCGATGCCTTCCCCACGTTGCCCTGACTGTTTCACGCCAACATGCCGTCTGAAGTGATCCGCGCCGAGGGTAAGTTCCTATTCGCCGGCGATCGAAAATTTGTCGCTAAGGGTGTCTCATACGGCACCTTTGCCCCGAGCACAGCCACCGGCCAGTTTCCCGCGTTGCCGCAGGTGGCCGCCGATTTCGCCGAAATGCGGCGTCACGGCGTTAACACCGTTCGCACTTATACGGTCCCCAGCCGCGAGCTCATGGACGAAGCGGCCAACGCCGGACTGCGCGTCATGGTCGGCATCCCGTGGGCGCAACACATCGCGTTCCTCGACGACGCCGCCGCCAAGCGCGCAATTCGTAGCACCGTCACCTCGACGATGCGCACGCTCGGGCGGCACCCGGCGGCGTTGATGTTTTCGCTCGGCAACGAGATTCCACCGCCCGTGGTGCGCTGGCATGGCCAGGCGCGCGTCGAACAGTTTCTGCGCGAGCTATACGACGAGGCGAAGGGCATCGTGCCTGAATCGCTGCTGACCTACGTCAACTTTCCGCCAACCGAATACTTGCAGCTCGACTTCCTCGACGTCGCCGCGTTCAACGTGTATCTGCATCACGAGGCAAACTTGCGGCGCTATCTCGCGCGACTGCAACACGTGGCTGGCAATCTGCCGCTGTTGCTTGCCGAAGCGGGCGCCGACAGCATTCGCGAAGGCCTCGATGGTCAGGCCGCGTTGACGGCAATGCAGGTGCGCGCGGCGTTCGCCGAAGGCGCGTGCGGCGCGATTGCGTTTGCCTGGACCGACGAGTGGTGGCGCGGTGGCGACAGCGTTGATGATTGGCATTTCGGTCTCGTCGATCGCGCGCGGCGCCCCAAGCCGGCGCTGAATGCCGTCGCCCGGGTCTTTCACGACGCGCCATTTCCGAAGGCAGAACAAGAGACGTGGCCCAAGATCTCGGTGGTGGTGTGTGCCTACAACGCGGCCGATACACTCGATGACTGCCTGCAGTCGCTCGGCAAGCTGACGTATCCGGACTACGAAGTGATCCTCGTCAACGACGGATCGCGCGATCGCACGGAAGCAATCGGCCTGAGCTATCCGCACGTGCGCGTGATTACGACCACCAATCATGGTCTCAGCGCCGCGCGCAACACCGGTCTCTCGGCCGCGAGCGGCGAGATTGTCGCGTATACCGATGCCGACGTGCGCGTCGATCCCGACTGGCTGACCTATCTCGTGCAGCCGTTTCTCACTTCCGATGTCGTCGCCGCCGGCGGCCCGAACGTCGTGCCGCCGGATGATCCATGGATCGCGCAGTGCGTGGCGCGCGCACCGGGCGGCCCGACGCACGTGTTGTTTGACGATCGCATTGCCGAGCATGTACCCGGTTGCAACATCGCTGTGCGCCGCGAAGCACTGCTGGCCATCGGCGGCTTCAACCCGATCTACCTGCGCGCGGGTGATGACGTCGATGTCTGCTGGCGGCTGCAGGCGCGCGGCTGGAAAATCGGCTTCGCGCCGGCGGCGCACGTCTGGCACCACCACCGCGCCTCGGTGCGGGCGTATTGGCGCCAGCAGGTCGGCTACGGTGAAGGCGAAGTCTGGCTGCAGCCGCACCATCCGAATAAGTTCGTCGGCAGCAGCATTCAGTGGCACGGACATGTCTACAGTCCGCTGCCGTTCGTGCGTTCGCTGTTCGGCACGCGTGTTGACGCCGGCCCGTGGGGCACCGCGGCATTTCCATCGGTTTACAACACCGATGCGCCCGGCTGGTTGTTTTCACCACATACCATCACGTGGCAGGCCGGCGCCGTCGGCCTGATGTTGACCAGCCTGTTGCTGTGGCTCGCAGGCACCAATGATTACCTGGCCGCCACCGCCGGCGTCATGGGTATTGCAGCCTTGGCCACAACTCTCCTGCGCTGCTTCGCACACGCCTTCGCATCAGACATTCGTACGCTGCCCGCGTTGCCCGGCCGATCATTGACGACCAGCCGACTGATGACGCGCGGGCTCATCGCGTGGCTGCATTTTATCCAGCCGCTCGCGCGCATCCATGGCCGCATGCGCGGCATCCTGCAGTCGCCGGAGTTCGAACAGGCCGGCGAAGCGCGCACTCCGCCGGCGCCGGCGCACCAGGTCCTGGTGTGGCTCCTCGCTCGTGCGCAAGCCTTGCGCTTCTGGTCGGAAACCTGGTTGAGCCGCGAGGCGCTGCTGACGCGTATCGTCGACAGCCTGCGCAGCACGCGCGTCGCGACCGCGCTCGAGATCGATGACGGCTGGGACTGCTCGCGCGACGTCAGCCTGCATCTCGGCCAATGGGGCCGGCTCGATGTGCAGATGCTGGTCGAGGAACATGAACGCGGCAAGGTGTTGGTCCGCATCGCGCGCCGTCTCAGTGTCACGCCATTCCTGGGCGCCGTGATGGCGTCGTTGATCGCACTGGTGCTGGCCTTTGCGGCCGCTCCGTCGGCGCGCTGGCTCATCGCCGTGCCGATCGCGATGGTGCTGGTGATGATGGTGCGCGCGGTCTGGCACGCGGCGGCGACAATGGCGCTGGCCGACGATGTGATGGCGAGAGTCCTCAGCGACGCGGGCGCGTTTCCGCTCGAACAACCGGCAGCCACTATGCCGGAGATCGGACGCGCGACAAGACATGCCAGCTGAGCCGCGACGCCGAAGCCGGGCTGGTGACTACCAGCGTCTGCTTCGGTACGCGGCGCCATACAAACCCGGGTGGGCGGCGATCGTCGCCGCCATGCTGCTGAGCACGGCGCTTTCGCTCGCGCAACCGTGGCCGCTCCAGGTCCTCATCGACCATGTCATCGGCAAGGTGACGATGAGCGAAGGCATGGCTTCGATTGTCGGCGCCCTTCCTTACGCCGGCTCAGCAACCGGCTTGTTGGGCTGGGTCGTCGTCGCCGGCCTGCTGATCTTCATCATCAACAGCGTTGTGGACGTCGTCCTGTCAATGCAATGGACGCGCGTCGGCCGCCGCATGGTGTACGACGTCGCGCGCGACCTGTTTGCGCGCGTACAGCGGCGATCGCTGGCCACACACGCGGCACATTCGATTGGCGACTCGATGAGCCGCATCGGCGGCGACTCGTGGAGCGTCCACGCCATCGTCGACACGCTGCTATTCGCGCCCGGACATGCGCTCTTCACCACGATCACCATGATCGTCGTGATGGTGCAGCTCGATGCGGGGTTGACGCTGCTGTCGCTGACGGTCGCGCCGTTCATGACCCTCGCTGCGTGGGCCTTTGGCCGGCCGATGCGCGACGCCGCCCATGCGAGGCGCGACGTCGAGAGCCACATCCAGGCGCACGTGCATCAGACGTTGACCGGCGTGTCAGTGGTCCAGGCGTTCGGCCGCGAAGATGAGGAAGAGCGCCGGTTCAAGGAATTGGCGGACGCGGCGATTCGCACGCAGCAGCGCGGCGCCTTCGTCGGCAGTGCCTATGGCCTCGGTTCAGGACTGATCACGACGATCGGCACCGCGATCGTGATGTGGGCGGCGGCGATGCGTGTCCTCGACGGCCGGCTGACGATCGGCACCACGCTGGTATTCCTGTCCTATCTCGGCACGTTGCAGTGGCAGCTATCGGCGTTCGCGACGATGTATGGCGCGCTGCAGACGGCAGGGGCCGGCACCGATCGCGTGATGGATATCCTCGGCGTCGATCAGCAGGTGCCCGAGCGAGCAGATGCGACCGTACTGCCCTCGGTTAGAGGCACTGTTACTTTCGATCGCGTGTCGTTCGCTTACCTGCCTGATCAGCCGGTGTTGCACGATATCTCGCTGACCGTGCAGGCGGGCGAGACCGTCGCGATCGTCGGAGCGACCGGGGCCGGCAAGAGCACGCTAGTTGGTTTGATTCCGCGCCTGTTTGACCCGGACGCCGGCCGCGTGCTCGTTGATGGCCAC
>DASVFC010000093.1:0-13258 GCA_036380235.1 Vicinamibacterales bacterium | reverse complement strand
GCGGTGTTCCGCTTCCTGCGCTTCCTCTTGCTGCTGCCAGGCGGCGATCGTGAGGACGGGTTGCGCCAGCTCGAACGCGCCGCTACGCAGGGCGTGCTGGTCGCCGGAGAAGCGCAGTTCCAGATCCACATCCTCTACTTGTGGTACGAGAAAAAGTGGCCGGAGGCGCTCGCGATCATTCGCGCCATGCAGACGCGGTATCCGCGCAACCCCCTGTTGCGGCAGATCGAAGCGGAGATCCTCGACAAGTACTTTCATGATGCGGAGGCGAGCCTGAAAACGTCCGAGCAGCTGCTCTCGCTCGCACAAGAGGGGTCGGTGCATCGCGCCGACATCGCCGAAGCGATGGCGCGCCTCAACATCGCGCGCCAGTTGATCGCGTTGCAACAGACATCGCGCGCCGCCGCCGAACTCGATCGCCTGATTGCGCTGCAACCGCGCGTGCCGCAGCACGTGTTGACGGACGCGCGCGAGTTGCGTCGCACGATTCGCTGACGCGCACTACAGATTCCGCAGCAACAGACCGACACCACGTCATGAAGGTGTGGCCGGGCGAGCAGAAAATCGGTCGAAGTTTGACAATCACAAACGCTTTGTGCTTGACAACCGATTTTTCTCATCCATAATCTACATCTGGTATGAGGGTGGAGGGCTCAGGCCACTGGTTGTGAAGAAGTAAAAAGTGGAAAGTGAAAACTTTTCAAAACGTTAACGACCAGCGGTTGCCATCAGGCGGAGTCACCCCCCCATCAGGAGAGAACAATGGCGAAGAAGGCTAAGAAGGCGGCGAAGAAGAAGGCCAAGAAGCGCTAAGGCCGCTACTAGGGGCGGTTCTCACAAACTGCCCCACCCTTTTCACCAAGAACGCCGCCGTTATCGCGAGCGATGACACCAACAAAGGCGGCAGCAAGGCGTGAAGACGGCCGGCATTGGCGTTGCCGAGTGCCAGGCGGCAGAGGCCACGCAGTGGCGCGGCCAGGATCTTCCGCATAACCCAACCTGAAGGGGGGGATAAACCGATGGCAAAGAAGGCTAAGAAGGCGGCAAAGAAAAAGGCGAAGAAGCGTTAAGCTTCATCAGCCGTTAGTTCAAAAAGGGGGCGCTCACGCGCTCCCTTTTTTATTTGCATCGACCTACTTGTCGCCGATCCAGGCGACGCCGTCCCACACGCGGATGCGGTCGATGGTGTCCCACTGCTGCAGCCGATCGACCACGTCCATCCCCGACACCACCTGCCCAAACACCGTGTAGCGACCGTCGAGATGCGGCTGCGGCGAGTGCGTAATAAAGAACTGGCTGCCGCCCGTATCCGCCCAGTCGAGCGCCATGCCGACCGTGCCGCGGAGATACGGTCGCAGGTTGATCTCGTCGCGAATCGTGTAGCCGGGACCGCCCTCACCATCGCCGCGCGGATCGCCGTCCTGCACCACGAAGTCGGGCACCACGCGGTGCAGCTGCACGCCGCGAAAGTAATTGCGGCGCACCAACGACATGAAGTTCGCCACCGTCCGCGGCGCATCGAGCACGGCGAGCTCGAATTGAATGGTCCCCTTCGAGGTATCGATGTAGGCCTGTGGCGAGTAGGGCGGGTTGACCAGCGAATCGATTGCCATCAGCTCAGCGACGGTATGCGGCGCAGCCGGCCGCATCGACGACACATCGGCGTTGGCGTCCAGCCGCTTGAGATGTTCGGCGGCGCGCACCCGGACCGCCCAGTCGCGATCGCTTAACGCGGCCGTTAGCGCCGGCTTTGCCGCTGCCGGATCGATCGCCACCAGCGCATCGAGCGCGGCCGTGCGCGCCATGTAGAGTCCGTCACCCTGGGCGCGCTTGATGGCCGCGAGCAAAAGAGGCGTCGCTTTGGCCGCTTTCAACGTGGCCAGTCCTCGGGCGGCGGCCGCACGAACAACCGGGTCGTCCACCGTCAGCCTCGCCGTCAGCTCGTCGAGGGCGTTGGTGGCGCCGACCTTCGCCAGCGCGTCGAGCACCGATGGCAGGACGCGCTGATCGGCGTCGCGCAGCATGCTGGTGAGCGGCGCCTGGGCGCGCTCGCGGCCGAGCTCGCCAAGCGTGGTCGCGAGCGCGGCCCGCACCGACCAGTGCGGATCCGGATCGAGCCCCGAGAGCGCGCTCATGAACGTGTCGACGTCGGTGTTCGCCAGCGCGCGAAGTGCGGCGGCGCGCACGGACGGCCACGACGCCGAGACAAGATCGATGAGGAGCTCCACCACCTCGGGGCTGCGCAGTTGCGCCAGCGCCGTGACGGCTTCAAGCTGGAGATTCTGATCGATCTTCGGCGACACGATTAACCGGCGCATGGCCGCGGCCGCGCTGCGATCGCCGAGCAACGCGAGCGATCGAATCGCCTGGACGCGGACGGCGGTCGCTTCCCCGGCGTTTTCGGCAATGGCCACCAACGCCGGCGCCGCATTCTGCGCCTTGGCCTGCCCGAGACCACGGGCCGCGAACGCGCGCGTCAACTGACCGTCGCCTTTCAGCAGGTCAAGCAGCGTCGGCACGGCCCTGGCGTCGTTGATGCGCTGCAGCGCGTAGGCAATCGGCCACCACCGCGAGACCGGCCGGCCGTTGTCTAGCACCGCGCTCGCCAACGCGTCGTACGAGGCAAGCCGAACCAGTGCATACACGCCAAGCCGAACGGCTTCCGCCGCAGATGCCTTCGGCCACCCCATGTCGTCCGCGGCGATGCCTTCGAGCGCGCCGGCCTTGATGTGCGTGGTCACCATCGCCGCAATGGCCGGCGCCGCCGCCTTGTGCGCCATCATGCCCAGCGCTTCCGCGGCGCGCGCCTGGATCATCGGGTCCGCATCGGTCAGTACCGTCGACAATGCGGCGGCCGCAGAGGCGTCGCCAATCAGTCCCATCGCGAACGCGGCCATTTGCCGAACCTCGGGGTCGGCATCACTCTGCAACAGCGAGGTCAGCGGCGGCAGCGCCTCGGCAAGCTTGACGCGGCCGACCGCGAGCGCCGCCCGGCGGCGGACGCGCGCCTCGGCATCATTGAGCAGCGTGAGCAGATCACCACCGCCTCCCCGCAACTGCCGCGCGTCCTCGAGCTCGAGGATCCAGCGCATCTTCTGTTCGAACGCGGTCTGAACTTGCTTCTGCACCTCGGCAGCGGGCGCCGCCTTCGGCGCGCATCCCGCTGCAACTGTGCACAGGACGACGACAATCCAAAACCGCAGATCTCTCATGTTCATAGGCTTACGTGCCGCAGCGTGGCTTGGTCCACTCGTTCGCGAACGATGTTGACGCCGATGCCGGGCGCCGTCGGCACCGCGATCGTGCCGTCACTCGCAATGTCGATCGCCGGCTCGATCAAATCCGGTTGGTAATAGCGCTTGCTGGCGGCAATATCGCCGGGCAACGTGAAGTTCGGCAGGCTGGCAAGGTGAATGTTGTGGGCCCGGCCGATGCCGCTCTCGAGCATGCCGCCATGCCAGACCGGGATGTTGTTGGCCGCACACAGGTCGTGCAGCTCAATCGACGCCTGGTGCCCGCCAACGCGGCCGGGCTTGATGTTGATGATCTTGCACGCCTTGGCGGCAATGGCATCGCGGGCGATCCGGACGGTATGAATGGACTCGTCCAGGCAAACGGGCGTCTTGATCTGCTGCTGCAGCGCGGCGTGGTCCATCACATCGTCGTAATCGAGCGGCTGTTCGACCAGCAGAAGATCGTGCGGATCGAGGCGCGCCAGCAGATCCGCATCCGCCAGCGTATAGGCCGCGTTGGCATCCACCTGCAGCGGGATGTTGCCGAACTTGCTGCGCACGCGCTCAACCGCCTCGATGTCCCAGCCGGGCTTGATCTTGATCTTGATGCGCTGGTAGCCGGCAGCCAGTTCCTTGTCGATCTTCTCCATCAACTGGTCGAAGGAATCCTGGATCCCAATCGACACGCCCGACGCAATCCGCGGCCGCGTGCCACCGAGCACGCTCGAGAGCGGCACACCCTGAATCCGCGCGTACAGGTCCCACACCGCCATCTCGACGCCGGCCTTCGCCATGTTGTGGCCGCGAATGCGCTTCAGCGCCGGATAGATCTCCCTGGGGTGTTCGAACGACCTTCCTATTACGAGCGGCGCGATGAACCCCTCCACGATGTGCCAGACGGTGTCCGTCGTTTCGCTGCCGTAATACGGATTGGCCTCGGCAACCGATTCGCCCCAGCCTTCCTGCCCCTCGCCTTCCACCCGAATCAGCACGAACGTGCGATCGTACGAACGACCGAAGCTCGTTTCGAAGAAGTGAACCAGCGGCAGGCGGCAGAGGAACAGGTCGATCTTCTCGATCTTCACGCCTACAAACTATACTCGGCGGCGGAGTGGCCTTTCACTATCTCGCCATCGAAGGCCCCATCGGGGTTGGCAAGACGCGGTTGGCCGAACGGCTCGCCCACAAACTCGAAGCCACGACGATCCTCGAACACGTCGACAACCCGTTCCTCGCAGATTTCTATGCGGATCGTCCCGGTGCGGCGCTGCAGGCCCAGCTGTTCTACCTGTTGAACCGCCATCGGCAGTTGACCGGCAAGCGCCAGGCCGACTTGTTCCTGCAGACCACGATCTGCGATTACGTGTTCGACAAGGACAAGATCTTCGCGTATCTCAATCTTGACGACAACGAGCTGTTCATCTATCAACGCCTGTTCGATCTGCTGGCGCGCGATATTCCGCCACCGGACCTGGTGATCTATCTGCAGGCGCCCACCGAGCTGCTGATGAAGCGGTTGCGCGAGCGGGCAAAAGATCCCGACCGCGTCGAACTCGAAACCGCGCCGCCGTTACCCGACCCCGACTACCTGCGCGAGCTCAACGAGGCCTATCAGCATTTCTTCTTCCATTACACCGCCACCCCGTTGCTCGTCGTCGAGACCTCGGAATTCGATCCTGAATCCGATGATGCCGCGCTCGACGAGCTGGTGAAGCAAATCAAGGGCATGGGCAAGGGGACTCGGTACTATGTCGCCCGCAGGTAAGTGAAAGGTTTGAAGTTTAAGTTGGATGTTAAAAATTCAAGGCTAAAAACGGTTTTGTCGTAAGCTGATTCGATATGGCCTGGTTCAAGAAGGCCCGCAAGCCCATTGCGGCGACCGAGAAGACCAGCCGGGTTCCTGAAGGGCTGTGGGTGAAGTGTCCGGAATGCGACACCGTCATCTACACCAAGGATCTCATCAAGAACCTGCACGTGTGCGGCAAGTGTGCGCACCATTTCCGTCTCAACGCCACCGACCGGCTGAAGACCCTCTTCGACGATGAGCGGTGGGAGGAGATTGCGTCGAACCTGGCGTCGAACGATCCGTTGAAGTTCACGGACACCAAGCCGTACAAGTCGCGGCTCGCCGCCACCCAGAAGTCGACCGGCCAGAAAGACGCGGTGATCGTCGGCGTCGGCCGCATCAACGGCGTCGAGGCGGTGGTCGCATCGATGGAGTACGGGTTCATCGGCGGTTCCATGGGCGTGGTGGTCGGCGAGAAGATCGTGCGCGGCATCGAGCTCGCGCTCGAGCGCCGGCTGCCGGTGCTGATCGTCTCGTGCTCCGGCGGCGCGCGGATGATGGAAGGCGCGTTGTCGTTGATGCAGATGGCAAAGATTTCGGCGGCGCTCGCCCGCCTCGATCGCGCCAGGCTGCCCTACATCTCGATCCTCACCGATCCCACCACCGGCGGCGTGACGGCCAGCTTCGCCATGCTGGGCGATCTCAACATCGCCGAGCCCAAGGCGCTGATCGGGTTTGCCGGCCCGCGCGTCATCGAACAGACGATCCGGCAGAAGCTGCCGGATGGCTTTCAACGCAGCGAGTTCCTGCTCGAACGCGGCATGCTCGATCTCGTCGTCGATCGGCGCGAGATGAAGGCCATGCTCGGCAGCGTGCTGCAGTTCATGTACAACCAGAGCGCCCACCCCGGGCCCAAGCCGAGCGGCGCCCAAGGCAATTGACCGCGGTCGAGCGTCTCTTCTCGCTCGAGCAATTCGGGATCAAGCTCGGGCTCGACAACATCCGCGCCATCCTCGCGGCGCTTGGTCATCCCGAACAAACCTGGCCCTCGATTCACATCGGCGGCACCAACGGCAAGGGGTCGGTCGCGGCGATGGTCGAGCGCGGCCTGCGGGCGGCCGGCCTCAGGACGGGCCGCTATACGTCGCCGCATCTCGATCGCATAGAGGAGCGGGTTGCGATCGACGGGCTGCCAGTTGACGGTGATTTATTTGAAACGGTGACCGGCGACGTGCTCGAGGCGGTGAACACCGCGCGAACTACGGGCGCGCTGCCGGTGGTGCCGACGTTCTTTGAAGTCTCCACGGCCGTGGCCTTCGAGATTTTTCGCCGGCGCCGTGTGGACGTGGCCATCGTGGAAGTTGGCCTGGGCGGCCGGTTTGACGCAACCAACGTGCTGAGGCCGGTCGTCACCGCCATCACCTCCATCGCCTTCGATCACGAACGGCACCTGGGCCATACGCTCTCTGAGATCGCATACGAAAAGGCCGGCATCGCCAAGCCGGGCGTGCCGATGGTGATCGGCCGGCTGCCGGCTGAAGCCGCGGCGCGCATCACCCAGGTAGCAGCGGCGGTCGGCGCGCCGATCGTCGACGCCCATGCCTCGACGAGCGATCGCACCTATCCACCGCTGACGCTCGCTCTTGCCGGACGCCATCAAGAAGAGAATGCTGCCGTAGCCAGAGCCATCCTCGAGCGGTGGTCGGCGATGCAGTCATACGTGCCGACGTCGGCGATCGTGACGGGGTTGACGCAATGCGAGTGGCCGGGGCGCCTCGAATGGCTTCGCCTGCCGCGCGGTGAGGTATTGATCGATGCCGCGCACAACCCGGCCGGCGCCCAGGCGCTGGCGTCGTATCTCGAAGACACGCGCAGCGCGAAACTGCCAATCGTGTTTGCGGCGATGGCCGACAAGGACGTTGCCGGCATGATCGCAGCGCTGCGGCCGATGGCCTCGATGTTCGTGGCCACAACCGTTCCGAATGCGAGGGCGCGTTCTGCGGACGAGATGGCGGCAGTCATTCGCGAGCATGCACCGGAAGTCGACGTCATCGCGGCGGCGCCGGCTGAGGCCGCGGTGGCGCGCGCGCTGGAACACGCGCCGAGGATCGTGGCCTGCGGCTCGATCTACATGATTGGACCATTGAGAGCGCGACTGCTGGAGAGCAGCGCTATAAACTGAGACCTGCGTGCGGTTCCGTCCGACCTTCTGTTTCCTGATTGCGGCCCTGGCCATCGCGGCGGACGTGTCCGCCCAGATTGTGCCCGGCTGGAACACCAAGCAGTTTTCGCTCGAGCGCATCGATGCCGATCGCGTACGGTTGATGCGCGAAGTCGAGATCGAGGGCGAAGCCGGCAGCCCGAACGCGGGCCAGAAGTTCTTCGCCGACGACCTGCAGATGAACACCAGGACCGGCGAGCTGATCGCGACCGGCAACGTGGTGTTCTCGACGCCGACGGCGCGGATATCGTCAGACAGCGTCGTGTTCAACACCAAGACACGCCAGGGCACGTTCACCAACGCCTCCGGCATCGCCTCGCTGGGCGAGCGCGGGCAGGAAAACCGCAGCATGTTCGGCTCGCTCGAGCCGGACGTTTATTTCTACGGCAGCCAGATCGAGAAAATCGGTCCGGACAAGTACCGCATCACGAAGGGTGGGTTCACGACGTGCGTGCAGCCGACGCCGCGCTGGGAGATCGTCAGCGGCAACGCGACCGTCAACCTCGATGACTACGTGATCCTGCGCAACGCTGTGATTCATGTGAAAGACGTGCCGGTGTTCTACCTGCCCCTGCTCTACTACCCGATCCAGGAAGACGATCGCGCCACCGGCTTCCTGCTCCCGCAGTACGGCTCCTCGCTGGCCATGGGGTCGTCGATCAGCAACGCCTTCTTCTGGGCCATCAACCGCAGCCAGGACGCGACGGTTTTTCACGACTGGATGTTTTCGCGCGGCAGCGGGCTCGGCACGGAATACCGCTACATGCTGGGGCCGCAGGCGCAGGGCAACCTGCGGTATTACTGGCTCGACGAAAAGGAAGCGATCATCAACGGCAATCGCCGCGATGCGCGGCGCAGCACGAAGATTGAAGGTGGACTGAGCCAGAACCTGCCGTTCGGCCTGTCGGCGCGGGCGCGCGTCGATTACTTCAGCAACGTCACCGTGCACCAGACCTACAATCACGACTTCAATCTCGCCACCAACAGCAATCGCACGATCGATGGCGGCGTTTCTGGATCGTGGCGCAACCTGTCGGTCAACGCGCAGTACCGGCGCAACGAGACCTTCTACAACGGCGAGGATTCGCTGATCAGCGGCAACGCGCCCGGGTTCACCGCGTCGATGAGCGGCGTGCGTCTGGGACCACTGCCACTCTTCGCCACCGTCAATGCCGAAGCCGCGCGGGTGTTGTACGTCGAGAACTTCGGCGAGCAGTCGTTCGACTCGGGATTGACCAAGGTGGACATCACGCCGTCGATTCGCGCCCCGCTGAGCACGCTGCCGTTCCTGCAGGTCAATGCGACGGTGACGTATCGGAGCACCTACTACAGCGAGAGCCTCGATGAAGACCTGCGCACGCAGATCGAAGAGCCGATTACCCGCAACTACGGCGACATGCGCGTCGACGTCGTCGGGCCGGTGCTGTCGCGGGTGTTCAATCCGCAGAACGCCATTGCCGATCGTATGAAGCACGTCATCGAGCCATCGTTCTCGGTGCAGCGCCGGACCGCGATTGCGAACCAGGATCGCATTCCGACACGGGCGAGCGGCTACGACCGCGTCGTCGGCGACACCACCCAATTCAATTACGGGCTGACCAACCGGCTGCTCGTCCGCAGGGACACCCCCGGCCAGCCGCAGTCTGGCTCGCCGCGCGAGCTACTCAACGTCTCGCTCCGGCAGTCGTATTACACGGACGAGAACGCCAGCAAATTCGACAATTCCTACACCTACGGTTTCAACAACCGCAATCCCAATGCGTTCTCGCCGATCGCGTTGACGGCACGGGCGACGCCGGCCGATCCCGTCGCCATCGATTACCGTCTCGAGTACGACCCGGTGCCGCTGAACGACAACTCGCCGCGGCTGCTTGGCATGGGCCTGAACGGGACGCTGCGCTCGGAGAATGCGGATGTGACCGCTGGCTGGACGCGGCAGGCGTATGCCAGCATCGATCGCCGCAGCGACGCCAACAACTTCATCCAAAGCACGGCAAACTTGCGGTTTGTCGGCAGCAAGTACGGCGGCAACGTTACTTACAATTACGACATCGCGCGGTCGACGCTGGTCAACCAGCGCTACGTGGTCTTCTATAACGCGCAGTGCTGCGGCGTGTCGTTCGAATTCCAGTCGTTCAACTACCCGCAGGACGCCAGCCGCTTCTACCTGCCCCGGGATCGCCGGTTCAACATGTCATTCACCCTGGCGGGCGTGGGTTCCTTCTCCAACTTCTTCGGCGCATTCGGCGGCGGCACGTACTAGGCCGGCGATCGCAGCGAACAGCCGCGGATTCCTATAAGATTGATTGTTCGCATGAAGGGACTGATCCTCAGCGGGGGCAAGGGGACGCGCCTCCGGCCGCTCACTTACACCAGCGCCAAGCAGCTGGTTCCCGTCGCCAACAAGCCGGTGTTGTTCTATGGCGTCGAAGCGCTGGTGGCCGCCGGCATCACCGACATCGGCGTCGTCGTCGGCGACACGCATGAAGAGATCCGGGCGGCGCTTGGCGATGGCTCGAAGTTCGGCGCGCGGGTCACTTACATTCCACAGGACGCGCCGCGCGGCCTGGCGCACGCGGTGCTGATCAGCGAGCAATTCATCGGCGCCGATCCGTTCGTGATGTATCTCGGCGACAACCTGCTCAATCGCGGCATTACCGAGTTCGTCGAACAGTTCATGAAAGAGAAGCCGGCGGCGCAGATCCTGCTGACGCCGGTGCCCGATCCGCAGATGTTCGGCGTCGCCGAACTGGAGGGCGACAAGGTGTTGCGGCTGGTCGAAAAGCCGAAGGAGCCAAAGTCGAACCTGGCACTGGTGGGCGTCTACATGTTCGGCCCCGAGATCTTCACCTCGGTGAAGCGCATCAAGCCGAGCTTCCGCAACGAGCTCGAGATCACCGATGCCATCCAGGACTTGATCGATCGCGGCCTGCGGGTGACGCCGCACCTGGTGTCGGGATGGTGGAAGGACACCGGCAAGCTCGAGGATATGCTCGAGGCCAATCGCCTGATCCTGGAGACGCTGACGCCGCGCCGAGAGGGCCAGGTCGACGCACGGTCACGCGTTGAAGGAACGGTGGTGATCGAGGCCGGCGCCACGATCGAAAATTCAGTGGTGCGCGGCCCGGCCGTCATCGGCCCTGGCGCGCGCATCAAGGACGCGTATGTCGGCCCGTTCACGTCGATCGGCCGCGACGTCGAGATTTCCCGCTCGGAGATCGAGCACAGCATCGTGCTCGAGGGATCGTTGATTCACGATCTGGAAACGCGCGTCGCCGACAGCCTGATCGGCCGCGGCGTCAAGATTCATCGCCTGCAGATCAAGCCGGTAGCCCACCGGTTCATGCTTGGCGACAACTCCGAGGTGTGGATCAGGTGGTAGTCCACGGATCAAACGGATGACAAAGGTTCTCGTTACCGGCGGCGCCGGCTTCATCGGCAGCAACTTCGTTCGTTACGCCCTGCAGACCCATCCCGACTGGCACGTCACCAATCTCGACAAGCTGACCTACGCCGGCCGCCGCGAGAACCTGCACGACGTGATGGACAACCCGCGCCACACCTTCGTTCACGGCGATATTCTCGACGCCAGGGTGGCGGGGCCGCTGGTCGAAGCCTCGGATTACGTCGTGCACTTCGCGGCCGAGACGCACGTCGATCGCTCGATCATGGCCGCCGGCGAATTCATCAAGACCGACGTCGAAGGCTCTTTCATCCTGCTCGAAGCGGCGCGCCGCAATCCGCGGCTGAAACGGTTCGTGCAGATCTCCACCGACGAGGTTTACGGCAGCGTGCCGGAGGGATCGAGCGTCGAGACCGATGAGCTGCGGCCGCGCAATCCCTATGCGGCGAGCAAGGCCGGCGCCGACCGGCTCGCCTATAGCTACTGGGCCACGCACGACGTGCCGGTGATCGTTACGCGGGCGTCGAATAACTACGGGCCGTACCAATTTCCGGAAAAGATCCTGCCGCTGTTCGTGACCAACCTGGTCGACAACATCCAGGTGCCGCTCTACGGCGACGGCGGCAACGTGCGCGACTGGCTGCACGTGCTCGACCACTGCCGCGCCATCGACATGCTGCTCGACAACGCCACCAACGGCGAGGTCTACAACATCGGCGGCGGCAACGAAGTCAAGAACGTGGATCTCACGCACAAGATCCTGGAGCTGGCAGGCAAGGGTCCTGAGATGATCAAGCCGGTAGCCGATCGCAAAGGCCATGATCGGCGCTACAGCCTGAGCTCGGCGAAGCTGCGCAAGATGGGTTGGACGCCGCAGGTGGATTTCGAACAGGGGCTGCGCGAGACGGTGGCGTGGTACCAGCAGAACGAGTGGTGGTGGCGCCCGATCAAGGAGCGCGATCCCAACTACAAGGCTTACATCGACGCGCAATATAACAAGCGCGGGTAATGGCAACCGTCCTGGTCACGGGCGCTGCCGGGTTCGTCGGCGGGCACCTGCTCGATCTGCTCGAGCAGGACGCGGATCACATCGTCGCGTGGCTCAGGCCGGGCACCCAGGCACAGGTCAAGGGCACCCGCATCCGTTGGATGGCGGTGGAGATGCAGGATCGCGATGCGGTCCTCGCAGCCATCACTGCGGCAGCTCCGACGCAGGTGTACCACCTGGCCGGTGTGCCGCACGTCGGCGACTCCTGGTCGCACACACATGAGACGTTCGCCGGGAACGTGCTCGCCACGCACTACCTGTTCGAGGCGCTTCGAAAGGCGTCCCTCGCGCCTCGCGTCCTGATCACGAGCTCCGCGACGGTATACACGCCGTCATCGCGCGCGATCAGCGAATCCGATCCGGTGAATCCGAACAGCCCATACGGCACCAGCAAGCTCGCGCAGGAGATGGTGGCGCGGCGGGCCTGGGAAGACGATGGCATTCCGGGACTGGTTGCGCGGGCGTTCAACCATGTGGGACCGCGGCAAACACCAGCGTTCGTGGCGCCGAGCATCGCGAAGCAGATCGCCGAGATCGAAGCAGGAATCAAGCAGCCGGTTCTGATGATGGGCAACATGGAGCCGCAGCGCGACATCATGGACGTGCGCGACACCGTGCGGGCCTATCGCGCCTTGATGCAGACGGCCAGGCCCGGTGTTCCGTATAACGTCTGCTCCGGCGTACCGACCGCGATTCGCAGGCTGGTCGAGCTGTTCGTGTCGCACGCACGCGTGCCGATCTCGATTGAGCAGGATGCGTCGCGGTTGCGGCCGAACGATACGCCGATGGTGCTCGGCGACCGATCGCAGATCACGCGCGAAACGGGCTGGGAGCCGCAGATTCCCCTACACGAGACGGTCAGTGACCTGCTCGACTATTGGCGCGCCGAACTCGCTCGCTGAGTCGTCTGCCCCGCAGCTTGACCGGCGAACAAAAAGCGAACCACAATGTGGTGCGGCAACCAATGGCCACGCACCAACTGCTCTTCGACCTCGGCCAGGCACCGACGACACGCGACATTGCGAAGCTGGTGAAAGACGGCGGCATCAGCGCGCTGCCCGACGCCCGTCGCCGCGGTGACGCCGCGACTTACCAGGAAATCCGCTGCCGCTCGGCGCTCAACCGCGTCAAGGGCAAGGCCTACATGCAGTGGAGCCTCAACCCGTATCGCGGCTGCACCCACGGCTGTCATTACTGCTTCGCGCGCCGGTATCACTCGCACCTGGAGCTCGACGCTGGCGACTCGTTCGCCAACGTCATCTTCGTCAAGATCAATTTCGTCGAGGTGCTGCGCCGCGAGCTCGATCGGCCGTCCTGGAAAAAGGAAAGCATCGGATTCGGCACCGCGACCGATCCGTATCAGCCGATCGAAGGCACCTACAAGATTTCTCGTGGCACGCTTGAAGCCCTGTGCGACGCGGCAACACCAGTCGGCATCGTCACCAAGGGCCCGATGATCGTCCGCGACGTCGACGTGCTGCAGGATCTCTCGAAGGTCGCCGCCTGCCGCGTGCACATGAGCGTGCCCACCGTGGACGAGGACGCCTGGGAAAAGCTCGAACCCGGC
>DASVFC010000092.1:0-6296 GCA_036380235.1 Vicinamibacterales bacterium | reverse complement strand
GAATGGGTGCTCGACCTGGACGTCGGACGCGAGCACGGGATCAGTCGGCGCGAGAATCGCGCCGATAACGATCGCGACGCCCCACGGCAGTCCCAGCACCGCGACAACCGCAGTCGCCACCAATCCCACGGTGAGGGCCATCGAAATCACGGCCAGCCGCACCGCGATCAACCATTGTCGATCGAGTAAAGGCACGCGCAGCTTGAGCCCCGCGGTGAAGAGCGAGACGATGACCGCAAGTTCGGTCACCCGTTCGAGTACGTCGGCATGCGACACGATATCGAGTTGCAGCAGCCCCGACGCGTGCGGGCCGAGGGCGATGCCGACGCAGAGGTAGAGCATTGCGGTCGTGATCGGCAAACGCGAGATTGCCGATCCCGCCAGCGCCATGCTGATAAACAGCAGGCCGGCCACGACGAACCAGATCAGATGCGGCTCCACCGTTGCCTTACTGAAAGATCTCGGAATCGCGCCCGCGCAGGAACCGCGCCGCCCTGGGCAACACATCGTAGCGGCATCGATTGGTCTCGAGCACCTGGCCGTCGGTGTTGACACGGATGACGCGATCGAACACCAACTCCAGCGCCGCGGCCTGGAAGTAGATGACGCGCTGGTCGGTCACATGCTCACCATCGGCGACGCGCTTCAAGAGCCCCAGGAACTCTATCGATGGCATCGCTTCGATCAGGCAGACGTCGACGCGGCCGTCGTCTATCGTCGCGTGCGGGGCAATCAGGCGACCGCCGCCCACCAGTCGCGAGTTGCAGACCGCAAACGCGTGCAGATCAATCGTCGACGGCAGCGGCCGCTGATTTTGCGCTGTTGCAGTTGGCGGTGGCGCCAGCGCCTCCACAGCGAGCAGCTGCGCGCGCACGGGCTCATAGGTGAACACCACCTGCGCGCCGCCAATCAAATACGCGAGCTTGCCGGCCACCGTTTTCAATTGCGGGTTGACCGCGTCGGAGACCTCCGCGATGAAGCCTCCTGCGGAGACATTGACGAAGTAGTGATCGTTCATGCGGCCGATATCGACTGCTGCCACGTCGCCTTCGAGCAGCACGTCGATTGCTTGCGAGATTTCGGACGGAAGGCCGAGAGCCGTGGCCAGATCGTTGCCCGTGCCTAACGGAATCACGCCGAACGTGACCTGCGACAAGCCGTGCTCGAGGCGCGCGACGCCATTGAGGACCTCGTTGAGCGTCCCGTCCCCGCCCGCGACGAAGAGATGATCGTAACCGTCGCGAACTGCGCTCGCGGCGGCCTGCGTCGCATCACCTTCCGCCGGGGTGATGACGATGTCCAGCGAACCGAGGCGTTCACGGAGCTGACTATTGATCGCGGTCAGCAGATCCGGTGCGGCGTCGGTCCCGGAAACCGGGTTGACGATGAGCTTGGCCTTCATTGGTGTGCGCGCCTTGGGAAGGTAGGAAAGGGATTCGATGTGGTAGCGGTGGGTGAGCGGAGCGAGCCGAAAAAGAACCCCCGGCGAGGTTCATAAAGGCGACGCCGTAGACCAACGTCAGCATCACGTCCACTAAATCTGGTCAGCGCCCTCCTCGAAAAAACGTGTGCAATCCACTGGCCATCCGGGAGGAAGGCCGGGCAGAGCTCGTCCGCGCTCAAGCAACGCGCGGCGCTGGACGGGAAGCGTCCGCTTGGTCAGATCTCGAGGAGATCTTTACCCACGATCACGGTCCCTCGAAAGTGGCGGGCCGCGGCGTCGAGCCACATCGCGTCGGTCACTGCGGGATCGTCGGGCGGTACGAAGTGCGATAAGACCAGCGTCTTCACTCCAGCCTCCTGAGCGACGCGGCCCGCGTCTTGCGCCGACGTCTGATGCGCGAGGATGCTCGCCTTTAGCGCTGCCGCGTTTGGCACGCGAGCGACGAGCCGGTCGATGGCCGGCGGATACATGACGGAGTGGACCAGGACGTCCGCGCCGGCGGCTAGCTTCACCAGGTTCTGCGACGGTGCTGTGTCGCCCGAGATCACGATCGAACGATCGGAGGCGTCGAACCGGTACGCGAAGGCCGGCACGACCGGCGGGTGGTCCACTAGCGTTGCCGTGACCTTGAGGTTGTCATCGGCCATGACGACGCCGGCCCCACGCAGTTCGTTCGCGCGCACGAGCGGCGCGAGCGGCACGCGGCCTTCGTTGAGGATCCTGACATCGATGTCGGACTGGTTCATCTCGAGGAACAGTCTGGTCATGCGCTCGAGCGGCGGCGGTCCCCAGGTATCAACACGCGAACTCAGCCCGGCCGTCCACGCGAGCCAAATCAAATTGCCGTAGTCCGCGGTGTGATCGGAATGCTGGTGCGTGATGAACACGTGGCGTAACGACGCCAGCGGCACGCCCGCGAAGGCCATCTGCCGGGCAACGCCATCGCCGCAATCAACCACATAGGCAGCGCCATTGCTGACGATCACCTGCGCGGAGGCGGAATTCGCCGTTCGCGGTCGCGGCCCGCCCCCTGTCCCAAGCAGCACGAGTCTCGTCCGCCGGCCCTGCCCTGCGACCGGCCGCGCGGCCGCCGCCAGCATGCCCACTCCGGCGAGAAACACTCTTCGGGGGATCCCGGTCATCATGAAGATGGTTGCAGGGTTATCAGCATGGAGCATCGCGCACCGCTCTGCTCGTCAGTACCACCAGCCCATCGTGCTTCAGATGGACGATGCGCACAAACGCCCGAATACTGCCATGCGGCGAGAGGTCGCTGAGCTCATCGCGTTCGTGGCATCCGCTCGAGCGGGTGCCATCACGGGCACCGAGTACGTGATCGAGCTGCCCCTCGACGAGCCCATGAGCGGACCGAGGAGCGAATATCGCGCCTGCGTGGCGTGCCTCAATCTTCATTGCCCCAACGGTGTGGCGGCATGTCGGATAAGAAGCCAATGACGGTCGCGACGGATGAACACTCTCAAAACCCGTTCGGCGCGTTTCTGGCCCTCACGGATGTAGTCGGACCGGCAGACCAATAGAGCCATATCACCGTAGACGGCGACGCTTTCCTCGCTGAACGTCCGCTGAGACTTGGCGATTCCCGGGTTGATCGTCTTCGTGAATTCGGCTTTGCCCAGCACTTCACCCGTGGCTCGAATCCACTGCAGTTCATCGGCGACGAGCGCCGCGAACGCCTGCTGATCGCCCCGGAGACCCGCTGCCATAATTGCCTGATTCGCCGCTCGGACTTCGTCTTCGAGCGTCTGAGGCAGTGCGGACGCCTGAAACACCGTTGGCAGCATTGAAACGGCGATTGCCATCATCAGGGACAATCTCAATTCGTTCCTCCCTTTCGCATTGTGCGGCGGCGTGGAAACACGGCGCTGACTCGCTACCGTGTTACTAAGCTGCGACGAGTATAGAGCTGCCGACGGTGGCTACCGGGTCGACGTTCCGGCTGCTGACAGCAGCGTAAGCGGATGGTCTCGCAAGTTGGTGCGCGTCGGCGGGTTGCTGCCTCGCCGTCACCGCGCGGTGCACGCCCTTCAATACTTCGCACGCACGTGCCGAAAAACTCGAGCGTATACTCCCGCGTGCGCATGCATCTTTATCCTGCCGCACCTGTCGCTGTGGCTCTTGTTCTCATCGCCGGAACCGCCGTGGCGCAGGAGGTCCCTGTCCGATCGCCGAGTGCCCCACTGATCGCGGCCAACGACAACCGTCGCGCGGCCGGTGAACGTGTCGGCAACGCGCTGCGATTGCAACTGGTCGTCGACACAGGCCGCTGGCAGCCCGAGGGACCGGACGGTCGCACGCTGTTGGTTCAAGCATTTCGAGAAGAGGGCCGGGAGTTGACCAGCCCGGGACCGTTGGTGCGCGTGCCTGCTGGGACTGAGATCGTCGTGTCGATCCGCAACAACCTGCGCGAGCGGGTCAGCGTCTTTGGCTTCGTCACCCGTCCGGCGGTGGGACCGCCGATGTCGCTGGATGTTCCTCCCGGTGAGACGAGGGAAACGCGGTTTCTCGCCGGCGTCCCGGGTACCTATCACTACTGGGCGATGACCACGGGCCGTCCGCTCGTGGCGCGTGGCGACGTCGACAGTCAGCTCAATGGCGCGTTCATCGTGGATCCACCCGGCGCGGTTCCCGAAGATCGGATACTCGTCGTCAGTCTCTGGCGGAAGCCGGGCAGCGTGCCGGGCTCGGTGGACATTGGTGCGATCAACGGCCGTTCCTGGCCGCTGACGGAGCGACTCGACTATGGTGTCGGGGAGACGGCGCGGTGGCGCGTCATCAACCTGTCGCTCGATCAGCACGCGATGCATCTTCATGGGATGTTCTTTCACGTACTCGCGAACGGTGACGGACTCCAGCACCACGCCTATGCGATCGGGGATCGCCCGTTCATCGTGACCGAGCACATGGCCGTTGGTGAAACCCTCGAGATGGAATGGACGCCGGAGCGTGCAGGCAACTGGCTCTTTCACTGTCACATGGTGTCGCACATGTCGCCAGACACCGAGAGCCCGCGCTATGGTCAGCATCAGCATGACGTGGACGCGTCAGCCGGGATGGCGGGGCTCGTCGTGGGCATCCGTGTCGCCGGTGCGTCGCCCTCAAGAATCGCGTCCGCTCCGACGCCGCGACGGTTCGCGTTGAGATTGCGTGAAGAGGCGGGCCGCTACAACGATCGACCGGGGTATCGCATCGACGCCGAGGGCATCGAGGCGCCGCGCCTGTCGCCGGGGCCCACGCCAGGTCCTGTACTGGCGCTGGTACGCGGCGAGCCGGTCGAAGTGAACGTAATCAACGAGATGACGGTCGCGACCGCGATTCACTGGCACGGCATCGAACTGGACAGCTATTTCGACGGGGTACCCGGCTGGGGCGGAACCCCCGGCAGCGTCACGCCGCCGATCGCCGCTGGTCAGCGATTCACGGCGAAGTTCACGCCGCCGCGCGCCGGCACCTTCATTTATCACACGCACTGGCACGACGAGGCGCAACTGAGCGGTGGTCTCTATGGGGCCCTGATCGTGCTCGAACCAGGCGAGCGCTACGATCCCGCCGTGGATCACGTCTTCGTGGCGGCCTATGAAGGCCCAGCCGTAACCGGTCGGCGAGAACCGATCGTGATCAACGGACGAAGCGCGTCGGTGCCGGCCTTCGCGCCAGGCCCGACGCCGACTGTCCTTCGAGCGAATGCGCCGAACCGATTGCGTCTGATCAACATCACGCCGGCGAGCTTCGCGCTGACCTTTGTGCTTACCGACGGATTCGCGCCGGTCCAGTGGACGCCGCTGGCGAAAGACGGCGCCGACTTGCCGCAATCGCAGCGTCGGACGCGCGAAGCGCGCCAACTGGTGTCGGTCGGTGAGACCTACGACTTCCAGATCCAACCGACGCCGGACCGACCACTGTGGCTGGAGCTTCGGCGCGGAAATGGTGAGTGGGTGGCGCAGGTTCTGCTCGTCGCCGGGTCCACTCGATAACGACAGGACAAGTGAGCCGGCGACTGAGCTTGGCCGGGTGTTAGGGACGATTTCGCAACTGGCTGGTCACGTCTGCATAGATCCGAGGTTCATCTTCTTCAACACGCCCGGCCACGCGGCCGAACGCCGCAGCGACGGTTCGAACGTCCGAATCAGACGCGGGATGAACGCCGGGAAGCGCTGTTCGGCCGCTTTGGCTGACCATTCGACGGCCTGCTCGATTTCGCCTCGGGCCAGAAAGTACACGGCAAGTCCGACGGGTCCTCCGTAAGGGTCCCCTTGCAGGGCGGCGAGCAGAGGCTCTGCGCGGTTCGCCTGACCGTCGTTGGCAAGCGCGGCCGCCATTACGCCGATGCTGTACGGACACCACGGCGCGCCTGCCATCGCTCTCTCCGCGCACTGCATCGCTTCTTTATGCTGATGCCGACGCGCGCAAAGCAGTCCGAGATCCGCCCACCCAAGCCAGAAGTCGGGATCGAGTTCCACCGCCTTGCGCGCATCATCGAGGGCTTCATGCTCCAGTCCGACACTGGGCAGGAGATTGGCTCGCATGAGCCGCCACATCTGGCACAGCGGGTCCTCTTCAATCACGCGCGACAGCTGAAGACGGGCCTCATCGGTGCGGCCGGTCGCGAACAGAAAGAATGTGCCATACCACTGACGCAGGTGAGGGGACAGCGGCTCGCGCTTGACGGCGAGACGGAATCGGCGCTCCGCTTCGCCCCAGTCGTACTCATAGTGACCGGCGACGATGCCCAGCATCGCGTGCGCTTCAGGGAGTTCCGGGTCGATTTCGAGCGCGCGCTGCGCGAGTGCTCGCGCCTGTGGCATCGCCTCATGCGACACAGACCCGCCCACGG
>DASVFC010000091.1:0-5011 GCA_036380235.1 Vicinamibacterales bacterium | reverse complement strand
TCGGCATCGCGGCCGTGGCCGCCATCGCCGGGACGCTCATCAACACCATGAATGCCGACGTGATGAATTTGCGGTTTCTCTGGGTAGTGCTCGGCCTCATCCGCGGCCTCACGCCGACCACGCCGAACGCAGTCGCGTGAGATCGACGGCACCGAACGCGTCAGTGCCTTTGAAGCTCCACGGCCAGGCGCCCAGGTAACCGCCGCCGCGCGCGAACGCGAAGTAATCCACCATCGAATATGCCGGCGACAGGTGATGCGCGGGCCGCAGGCGCGGATCGCCGGGGAACTCGCCAATCAACACCGGGCGCCTGACTCGAAGATCAGACACGGGCGTGCCCATCAGGTCGACATCGCGCGACGGGTAGCGGACGTCCGGATACGAATGCACCTGCAGGAAATCCAGATCGTAAACGTCGGTGTCCCACTCGCCGATCGAGGCAACGCGGCCGCCGCCGATCGTCAGAGCCACATTCGAGCGCGCGCGGATGCGCTTCGACATCAGCCCTGCGAACAGCCGCAGGCGCTCAACCGGCCAGGCCCCACGATTCGGATCTGTCGCCAGTTCCGCAATCACCCAGTCCGGCTCGTTGATCAAGTCGAACGAATGAATCGCCGGCGCCGTGCCGTAGCGCTCGGTGAACGGATCGATCACGCGATCTAGGAACGCGGAGCGATCGTCGCGATCGAGCAACGCAAGGCGCCGCTGCGGATCGTCGAACCACAGAAAATCCAGCAGCACGAGGCACAGCTTGATGCCACACGCTGAGGCGATCTCCAGCGCCGCTTCCATGTCGGCGTGAAAGGCCACGTCGATCCCCCCGATCTCGCCGGCGTCGTTCCACGTGATACCGCTGCGCCCGTCGGTGAAGACGAACCATCGCGCCACCTCGACGCCGGCATCGCGCATCGCCTCGAAGTCCACGCGCACATCATCCGCGTGCGCAGTGACGCCGCTGTGGCTGTTCCATTTGTTGCGGCCGAAGTCGCAGCCGTAGTTGGCGCGGCCGTCGAAAACAGTCCACGGATAGTTGAGGCCGCGGATCACAACTGGCGCGCGGTGATCGTGTACTTGAACGTTGCCGGATCGAGGCTGTCGCGGCGCTCGCCGCCGATCTCCGCTTGCGGATACATCAGGAACGGCAGCGGCTTGCCCGTTGAGCCCGGGAGCACCACATCGTGCGCGTCGTTGTAGGCGAACCAGTTCATTTCCCACGACCCGAACAAGGTGTTACGAGCCTTGGCGATGTACGGATCGTCGAGCGGAGCGCCGGGCTTCTCCTCGAGTATCACTTTTCGAACGTCGGCGGGGTCGACCGGAACCCAACCGATGTTGGTGATCCACACCTCGGCGCGGCAATGCTGCGCGGTGGTGACGTCGCCGCCCACCCGGCCAAGGCTCGGGAACTGTTCGGAAGGCGCAACGCGAAGGCCGTAAAGATCACGCGCCGGCATGCCAATCGCGCGCGCCAGCCCGACGAACAACGCGTTGAGGTCTGCGCATTTGCCGCTCAGGTTCCGGGTTTCGAGCATCCAGCGGATGTCGCCGATGCCGCACCCTTTCACGTCCGGATCCCGCACCGTGTGTTCGACGATCCAGTCATAGATCGCTCGTGCTCGCGTCAACTGCGTGCCGTGCGGCTTCGTGATCGCCAGCGCGGTTTCGCGGACGATGCCATCAGTCGGGATCAACTTGGTCGGCCGCAGGTAGTGGTTGAGATTGACCGGGTGGCGAACAGGCTTCGACGGAACCAGGTCGACGCGGTGGTTCTGCGTTGAGACTGTGTAGGTCACGTTAAAGAACGGCTTGTCGCCAGTCGGTTCAGCCATCATGACCGCGGCGTCGCCGGCCCACGCGTACTTCGGCCGGCCCACACCACTTACCCCGTTGCTGGTTCGGTTTGCGCTCGTTTGATAGGGCCCCGACCGCGTCGTCGCGAGCGGCATCGGCACCCACGCCACGATACGGCCGCGGGCACCCGGAAACTCGAGGCGCGTCGTGATCTCGAACGTCCGCCTGCCCGTCAATGTCTGTTCTCGAATTGCCAAAGGCGCTGCCGCTAGCGAGGCCAGAAACTCACGGCGGTCCATACCCGCATCGTAACGTAACCGCGGTGACCGGCGAGGAAGGTAAAATGCCCCTCATTCTTCGCACCTTTTTTCGTTCTACAGTCGCGGCGGCGTGCCTTGTCGGCGTGGTGGTGGGCATCGGAGCCTGCAGCAATCCGGTACGCGACGAACCTGTCACACGCGCCGCACCCGCTGTGGCCGAGATCGAGCGAGGACCTGGCCGTCCGATCGCTGCCGAAAGCGACATGCGTCTGCTCGAGCCGTTCACCGGCGACCTCGAGGAATTGACCGAGCGGGGTGTGATCCGCATTCTGGTTGCGCCGAGCGGTACGCACTTCCACACCGATTCCACCATGCAGCGTGGCCGCACCGTCGATGCAGCGATCGCCTTCGAGCGCTTCGTCAATCAGCGGCTTGCTCCGCGCCGGATAGCGGTGATGCTGATCGAGAGCGCCGAAACCTCGCTGCTCACCGATCTGATCGCGGGGCAGGGAGACGTCGCCGCTAACGTGCTGCGCACCTTCGAGCGCGGCGATCAGGTCGCCTTCGCAACGCCGATGCGCAGCGGCGTGCGCGAGATCATCGTCACCGGCCCCGGCGTGCCGCCGCTCGTCAGCCTAGAAGACGTCGGCGGACGCACCATCCATGTTCGCCGCGACAGCGATCATCACGCCAGCCTGGTTCGATTGAACGAACAGCTGAAGAAGATCGATCGGCCGCCGGCGAAGATCGCCTTCGCCGAACCAGGGCGAACCGATGAGGAACTGCTGCAGCTCGTCAACGACGGCCGCATGCCGGCAACGATCGTCGATGACTACATTTACGATGCGCGCGCCGCGCAGCTCGGCAAGACCGCCGTCAATCGAGACGTCGCGGTGAGCCAGGACAACGAGATCGCCTGGGTGACGCGCAAGGGGTCGCAGCGCCTGCTCGCGCTGATCAACGACTTCTTTGCCACGCATCGGCTATCTTTCTAGTCAGATATGCGCGTGCTCGTCGCCGAAGATGACCAGGTCATCGCCGACTTCGTGTCGCAAGGCCTGCGCGAGGCGGGCTACGCGGTGGACGTGGCCGCGACGGGCACCGACGCGCTGAAGAAGGCGCTCGCGGGCGGCTACGACGCCGCCGTGATAGACGTGATGTTGCCCGGCATGGACGGCCTCGCGGTAATCGAGCAGATGCGGGCGAGGCGGCAACAGACGCCGGTGTTGATCCTCAGCGCCCGTCACACGGTGGACGATCGCGTCAAGGGACTGCAGGCCGGCGGCGACGACTATCTCACCAAGCCGTTTGCGTTCGCTGAATTACTCGCCAGGCTGCAGGCGTTGTTGCGCCGTTCCGCCGGCACCACTGAGCCGACACGCCTCGTCGTCGGCGATCTGACGCTCGATCTGTTATCGCGCAAGGTGGAACGCGGCGGCAAGACCATCGAACTGCGACCGCGCGAGTTCGCGTTGCTCGAATACCTCATGCGGCATCCCGGCCGCGTGCTCTCGAAGACGATGATTCTGTCGCATGTGTGGGGCTACTCCTTCGATCCGGGCACGAACGTCGTCGACGTCCTGGTCTCGCGCCTGCGCGACCAGGTGGATGAAGGGTTCGACACCAGGATGATCCATACCGTGCGCGGGGCCGGCTATGTCCTCAAAGTGGGCTGACCGGATCAGCCAGGCACTCGGCCTGCGCCTTGCAGCCTGGTACCTGGGCACTTTCCTCGCCAGCACGCTGGTGATCGGCGGCCTGACGTATGGACTGCTCGCCTCGCTGCTCGAGTCGCGCGATCACGACATCATCCAATCGACACTGCGCGAGTACGCCACCCGCTACCAGGCCGGCGGCTTGCCGGCGCTCGCGCGCGCAATCGAGATCGAAACTCGTTCCGGCACGCGCGAGCCACTTTTCATCCGCCTCGTCGGCCCATACCAGGACGTGCTGCTCTACTCCCTGCCCGAGTCCTGGGGCGCGTTCGACGTGAGCGAGCTGCCGGGTGGGCCGGATGCGATCTGGGCGCAAGTGCGCGCTCGCGATCGCAACGCGGTGCTCGAAGTCGCGAGCATTCGGGTCGGCGGTGGCTCAATCCTCCAGGTCGGCAAGACCAACGAGACCAGGCAGCAACTGCTTTCGAATTTCCGCAGCGTACTGATCACGGGCGCCGGCGCGGCGTTGATGATCGGCATCATCGGCGGCGTGTTCCTTACCCGCTCCACCTTGAAACCGCTGCGCGATCTGCGCGATGCGGTCCGGCGCATCTTGCAGACCGGGCAGACCGACGATCGCGTACCGGTCTACGGCACCGAAGACGCCGTCGACGAGCTCAGTCACTTGTTCAACGCCATGCTCGCGCGAATCACCACGTTGATTGACGGCATGCGCAACGCCCTCGATCATGTCGCCCACGATCTGCGCACGCCCATGACCCGCCTGCGCGTCACCGCCGAATCGGCGCTGGCCACAAACGATCCGATCAAGCATCGCGAGGCGTTGTCGGATTGCCTCGAAGAAAGCGAACGTGTGCTGTCCATGCTGACGACGCTGATGGACATCTCCGAGGCCGAGACCGGGACGATGAAGCTCAACGTGTCGGACGTCGAGTTGGCGACGCTCGCCGCGGAGGTTCGCGACTTGTATGAAGACGCAGCGGAAGCCGCGGCGATCGATTTCTACGTCGACGTGCCACCGGGTCTCGTGGTGAAAGCGGATCGCGATCGGTTGCGGCAGGCACTTGCGAACCTGGTGGACAATGCCATCAAGTACACCCCGCGAGGGGGCCGCGTTGATGTGCAGGCGTCATCAGATCAACAGACGACGCAAATCCGCGTCAGCGACACGGGCGTCGGAATCGCCGAACAACATCTCCCGCGGATTTTCGATCGGCTCTACCGCGGCGATCAAAGCCGGACAACGCGCGGTTTGGGCCTGGGATTGAGCCTCGTGAAGGCGTT
>DASVFC010000090.1:0-9175 GCA_036380235.1 Vicinamibacterales bacterium | reverse complement strand
CCGGCATCGGCGAGGTCCTGCGTATACGGCGGCAGCTCGATCTGGAAGCTCCTGGCGAGATCCATGCGGCCGCTCTTCGGATCGACCGAGATGAACGTCGAGTAGCCGCGGTAGATATCGGCGTAGTGATTGAGGTGATCGTCGAGCGTTGCCGACTGGCCCTTGCTCGCGTTCCACGCTTTCAGCGCCGGCACTTTCGACGAGATGTGCACATACTTTGTGTCCGGTGTGGCGAAGATGCCGCCGTGTGATGTCTGGAGATTCGGCACCTGCAGGACCTGCTTGGTGCGGAAGTCGGAGAGATCGACCATGCCGATCCGGCCGTGCGCGCGGTCGTTGATGTAGAGCCAGCGGCCGTCGTACTTGCCGTCGGTTTCACTCAGCGCCGGGTGATGCGAGTCGCCCCAACGCAGATCGGTCTTGCCGCTGGCAACGGGATTGTCGCCGGCGTTCGGCCCGCGCGGCGTCTTCTCGCCGAGCGCCTTCTCGGACCAGTCGGCGCCGTAGCCGTAGCCCTGCCACGGTTCCGGCGTGAAGACGGCGATGGTCTTCAGCAGCCGCATCGACGGCACGCCGATGACGTGCACCTGGCCGGAATGTCCGCCGGACGCGAACAGCATGTATTCGTCACGCCCGCCCGGCGCGACGAACGTCTTGATCGCCCGTGCCGCGTCTTCGGGGCTGAGGCCCCGCGACTGCGCGAGCTCGAGTAGCCCGGCGGTTCCGCCGCCTGTCATGCGGGGCCCACACGCGCCGAATGCGGCCGCAATCAGCAGCACGATCGGCACCATTACGAGCAGAAATTTCTTCATCCCCATCCTCCGTTCCACGCGATTACGAGTGCTTGGAGGAGTATTCCGCGCCGCCGGAACGCGGCCTATGACGTGCGTCATATGCCGTGGAAAACGCTGTGGCTACGCTCTTATCCACTGACAGGAGTGAGCGATGGCACTGACAATCGTCCGAATACTGGGGTGGCTCGTAATCGCCCACGGCCTTTCTCACGCCGTGCTGCCGATGCGGGGATCGATCGCGCCGTTGATCGGCGGCGACTGGATACCCGTCGCGCTATATGCCGTCAGCATGGTGGGCTTCGTTGCCGCCGGCTTCGGCATTCTCGGAATGCGTCCGTTCGACCGCGCCATCAGCCCGCTGCTGGTGCTGTCGTCCGCGTGGTCGATGGTCGCGATCTTCGTGCTTGGCGATCGCGGGCTGTGGTTTGGTGCCGTCTGTGACGCGGCTCTGTTGCTGATCGGCCTGTGGCGTGCCTTCGCTGGCTGGCCCGCCCATCCCGCGCACCGGCGGGTGTGGCACGTTGCTGCCATGACGCTGGGATGGCTGATGGTGTCTTACGTCGGCGTCGCCGCCTTCACATATCCGGCGCTGCGCACGTGGGGCAGCACGACCGACGAACTGACCATGCCGCTACCGGGCGATGTGGAGGGACGCGATCCGGCGTTCGAACTCCAGCATGCCGTGACCATCGAGGCGCCGGCCGAGGACGTCTGGGTGTGGCTGGTACAACTCGGTCAGGATCGCGGCGGCTTCTACAGTTACGACTGGCTGGAGCGCGCGGCCGGTCTTGGTATTCGCAACGTGCGTGAGGTGCGCCCGGAGTGGCAGACGCTGCAACCCGGGGCGGTGATCCGCGCCACGCCGCCCGACTACCTCGGCGGCGTCATCGGCGAAGTCGCGTGGACCGTCAGCGACGTCAAACCGGAGCGCGCGCTGGTGCTCGATAACCGCGGCGCGTTCGTGTTGCAGCAGATCACCGACGAGCGCACCCGCTTGATCATCCGTTCGCCGACGAGCGATCGCCAGCGTCCAGTATGGGCCGCGGCGGCCAACCTGATCGGCTTCCAGCTGCCCCACTTCATCATGCAGCGGCGCATGCTGCTGACGATCAAGGAGCTCGCGGAGGAACGGTGGGCGGTGCGGGAAGCGGAAGCGCCGGTGCGCACCATCGACATCCTCGCCACCGACGACATGAAGTACAGCCTGAGCACCATAACCGCGGAGCCCGGCGAGGAGATCAAGATCCGGCTGACATCGAAGGGCGTCATCCCGAAGGTGGCGATGGCGCACAACGTGGTCGTGGTCCAAATCGATACCGACATTGCGACGCTGCTCAAGGATGGCGCGCCGTTCCGCGACAACGACTTCATCCCGCCGGCGATGATGAACACGGTGATTGCGAAGACGGCGCTGGCCGGTCCCGGCGAACGCGTGCAGGTGAAGTTCAAGGTGCCGACCACGCCCGGTGAGTACCCGTTCCTCTGCACGTTTGCCGGTCACTACCAGGCCGGGATGAAGGGCACGCTCATCGTCAAGGCGACGACGCGTATGACGCGTGTCATACCACGCCTGCCGCCGTCGCTCTAGCGTGAGACGCACCAGTAATCAGCATCGATCCTGGAGGCAGAAATGGAACGCCTCGTCGACAGCACCACGGACGTTGGCTTTCTCTGCGAAGCCATCGTCGACCGCTATCACGCGTCGCTGCAGGAGGCGCTGCCGCGGATTCGCAGCGAGATGGCATCGATGAGCGCGGCAGCAGCATCTCCAGCGGTGGAGATGCTGCGCACCGCGTTCGCGGAAGTGTCGGAGCAGATCGAGTCGCACCTCGCGAAGGAGGAGAATCTGCTGTTCCCGGCAATCGCCGCCTTGTCGGCAGCCGAACGCGCCGGCGCGCGCCGGCCGCCGCTGGCCTTCGCTACCGTGCTTCACCCGATCCGGTTCATGGAAGCCGAGCACGCGCGCATCGAGATGGCGATCGCGGGATTGCGTCAGCTGGCGCGCCAGGTGTCGGAACCCGACACGCTGCTGCCGGCGTGGCGCCAGTGCATGGCGGACCTCGCCAAACTGGAGAACGAGCTGCGTGAACACCACCGCGCCGAGAACGAAGTGCTGTTCCCGCGCGCGCTCGAACTGGAGCGGCGCGTGCTGTAGCGCCTAGCTGGCGGCGATATCTTCCAGCGTCGGCCGATCGATCACCACGAAGCCATCCTTTTCGGTGTGCAGCACATCGTCTTTCTGCCAGCGGCTCATGATGCGGATGGTGGTCTCGATGGTGGTGCCAGTGAGATCGGCCAGCTCCTGACGCGACAGCGGCATCGCCACAAATGTGCCGCCGCGGTCGGGTTTGCCGATCTGATCGCACAGCTTCAGGAACAGCCGTGCGAATCGCGTTTCGACGCGTGCACCGGTGAGCTCGGCCAGCCGCCGCGTCAGCTCGGCGAGACGCAACGTCAGTCCCGACAACAGGCCGCGGACCAGCGCCGGCTCGGCCTCGAGGAGCTTGAAGAACGCGCCTTGCTCGATGCTGAGAGTCTCGGTTCGCTCGAGCGTGAAGGCTGAGGCCATGAACGGCGCGCCTTCGTAGACGGCGACGGCGCCGAGCGGATCGCCGTCGCCAAAGATCTCGAGAATGATCTCCTTGCCCGCCGGCGTCGACTTGAACACCTTGACGCGCCCGCTGACGATGACGATGAAAGCGTCAGACGGATCGCCTTCCGCGAAGATCAGCTCACCGCGATCGTAGGACTTCAGCCGCGCCACTTCGGCCACGCGCGCCCGCAATGCCGGCGAGACGCGGCGGAAGAACGGCAGGCGCCGTAACAGCTCGTCGTCTGGTGCGCTCACGTGTCAAACAGTCTAGCCCATCGAATTGCATATGATGCAGCGCATGCATTCGACGGACATCGCGGCTGAACACGAGTTGCGGCAGCATCGCCTCGCCAGGTTCGGGCTGGCACTGGCGCTGATCGCCATCGGCTTCGTCGTCGTCTCGTTCCTGCTGTCATTGTGGCTGGGCAGCTTCGTCTTCAATCGCAGCAGCGCCTTGTTGCTGGTGGCGAGCGCGGCGTTTGCCGCGTTGTGGCTGCTATTGCGAGGCCAGCCACGGTCGAGGAGTTTCGTTCGCGGCGTCGAACTGACGACGCTGTTCGTTGGCACTGCCGCTTTTTCGGCGATCGCGCTGGCGGTGCCGATGCTGGCCAACCCCGACATGCTGGTGCGAACGCTGCTGACCTACATGCTGCTCGTCTACGCCGTGTATGTGCCATCGACCGCGAGACATACGCTGCTCGTGGCCGGCCTGATGACCGTGCCGCTGCTTGGCGCCGTCTTCATCGCGTTCTCGGCGTGGGATCCCGCGCTGCACGATCCACCGGCGGCGCCATGGCCGAAGGGCAATGTCGGCGACATGGCGTATCCGGCCACGCTGGTCACGGCATTTGTGTGGGCCGTCGCCGTAGCGATGGCAGCGAGCTTTTCACAAACCATTTATGGACTGCGCCGGGCCGTTAATGAGATCCGTCGGCTGGGCCAGTACACGCTCGAGAAGAAGATCGGTGAGGGCGGCATGGGCGTGGTCTATCGCGCATCGCACGCAATGTTGCGCCGTCCGACAGCGATCAAGCTGGTGCGGCAGGAACAGGCCGGCAAGGACGCGCTGGCCCGCTTCGAACAAGAAGTCCAACGCACGGCGATGCTGACGCACCCCAATACCGTCACGGTGTTTGACTACGGGCGGACCACCGACGGCGTGTTCTATTACGCAATGGAGCTGCTCGAGGGCGCGTCGCTGCAGGAGATCGTCGAGGTCGATGGCCCGCAGCCGGCGGAGCGTGTCGTTCATCTCCTCCAGCAAGCAGCGGGCTCACTGGCCGAAGCGCATGATGCGGGTTTGATTCATCGCGACATCAAGCCGGGCAACATCCTCGTGGTGGATCGCGGCGGCATCTCCGACCTGGTGAAGGTCGTCGACTTCGGCCTGGTCAAGGACCTGCGCCGCACTGCTGCCGACGAAATCACGCTCGCCGATGTGGACTCGATCACCGGCACGCCGCTTTACATGGCACCTGAAACGATTACCTCACCTGACAACGTCGATGCTCGCACCGACATTTATGCGCTGGGTGCGGTGGGATACTGGCTGCTGACCGGCACGCACGTGTTCCGCGGCAACACGACGATGGAGGTGATCGCGCATCACCTGCATTCAGCGCCTGAGACGCCTTCGGCGCGGCTCAACGCGCACGTCGATACTCAGCTCGAGACGCTGTTGCTCGCATGCCTCGCCAAGCGGCCCGACGAGCGTCCACGCACGGCTCACGAGTTGCGCGATCGCTTGCGCAGTTGCGCGATCGCGTCGCGATGGACCAATCAACGGGCAGCCGAATGGTGGGCAGCGCACCGGCACCAATTGCGGTCGACACAAGGCGGCGCGACCGACAGCGGGAGTCAGCCGTCGCACCTGAGCGTGACGCGCATACCGGCGTGATCAGCTGAAACGCGTTTACTCCCGCAGCATCACCAGCAGCATTCGCGACGCTTCGGCGGCATCCACCGCGTGCGGAACGCTGGCCGGCATGCGAACGATATCGCCCGCGGCGGCGACAATCGGCACGCCGCCGACGGTGAGCCTGAGCGATCCGCTGACCACGATAACGAGCGCATCAAACGGCGCGGTGTGTTCGCTGAGGCCCTCGCCTTCGCTAAAGGCGAACAACGTGACATTGCCGCCCCCGGTCCTGGCCAACACGCGGCTCGCAATGCCGCGCGGCGTCTCCGTGATCAAATCGGCCAACCGAAGTGCTTCGGCAGCTGGAATCGTTCCTGCTTTCGACACGTCAAGCTCCCCTACGGAGAAAGAAGCCGCCCTGCCAGATGACTGGCGGCCCACTTAAACGTTGCTGTCCTGCGGGCGGCAAATTCAGTTCGTTCAATGGCAGCACAGGATCCGGATCGAATCCCGCGGCATTGAGCTCGTCGAGTAATTGCGCGCGTGTCAGAAAAACCTGGGGCTCACCCGAGAAGCTGGTGAACACAAATGTTTCGCCGCTTACGGGGCGCCCCCGACCAGCAAGCGTCGTTTGTGAAAACGTGAAGACGAACAGACGGGCGTCGGGCGCGGCGACCCGCGCCGCCTCGCGTACGGCCCGCCGGAACTCGGCGCCGGATCGCGCGAGATTCCAGATCCCGTGCGCGACGATCAGATCGCAACAGTGATCGGCGACGGGCAAGGCATCCATGGGCGCCTGCAGCAGGGTGAGGCGGCCAGCGGCATTGCGCGACGCCGCGGCCACCAGCATCGGCTGCGAGAGGTCGGTGCCGATCACGGTGAAGCCGCCGCGTGCCAGCGGCACGGCGTTGCGGCCGGCGCCGCAGCCGATATCGAGCACGCGTGTCGGCGCATCGTGCCGCCGCGCCCGCGCTGCGTACTGCAGGAGCATGTGATTCGCAGGCGAACGCACGAAGCCCGCGACGGTCGCGGGAGCGTCCCACGTCATCAGTACGGCGGCCATCAGCTGATGTTCGCTCATTCGCCGCCCGCGCGACATGATCGCTGTCATAGATCCGGCGTCGTTGTGCGGTAGGGTATGGGTTGGAGTTGAGCGTGTGATGGCGGCCGAGCTGGCCCGGTCAGACGCGGTGGATATGAACTGGCGCGCGCTGGGTCTTGCCACGATTTCGTTTGCGGTGTCGTTTGCCGCATGGGGCCTCATCGGCGCACTGGCGCCGATGTTTGCGCAACTCTACGCCCTCTCTGCTTCTCAGACTGCCTTGCTCGTCGCGGTGCCTGTACTGCTGGGCTCGGTAGCCCGTCTGCCGATGGGCATGCTCACCGATCGCTTCGGCGGCCGTGCGATGTTCACGATCCTGCTGGCAGTCTCCGCGCTGGCGTCGTGGCTGGTGTCGATGACCACGAGCTACGAGATGTTGCTGGTATCGGCCTTCTTCATCGGCCTAGCCGGCTCGTCATTTGCGATCGGCGCCGCCTTCGTTTCGCGCTGGACGCCGGCGGCGATGCAGGGTACCGCGCTCGGCGTATTCGGTCTCGGGCTGCTCGGCCAGTCGGCGGCTGTGTTCGGCGGCGCGGTAGCCGCGGCTTCGTTCGGGTGGCAGGCGGTGTTCCAGTTCGTCGCCGCGGTCTTGCTGTTGTGGGCGATCGTGTTCGCGATTGCCGCGCGCAACAATCCCGCCGCGGCACGGCCGGCCAACGCTGCGGCGATGATCCGCGTGCTGCGGCACGAGCCGGTGGCGTGGTGGCTGGGCGCGTTTTACTTCCTCACTTTCGGCGGCTTTGTCGCGTTCTCGATATATCTGCCGACGCTGCTGCGGGGCCAGTTTGGATTGTCGGCGGCCGACGCCGGGTTCCGCGCCGCCGGCTTCGTCGTGCTCGCCACGCTCATGCGCCCGCTCGGCGGCTGGCTGTCGGATCGCATCGGCGGGGCGCAGGTGCTGTCGTGGGTCTTCAGCGGCGTGGCGGGGTTCTCGCTGTTGCTGGCATGGCCGTCTATGATCCCGTTCACGGTGGGCGCGCTCGGCTGTGCGGCGCTGCTCGGCCTCGGCAACGGCGCGGTGTTCAAGCTCGTGCCGGAGCGGTTTCCGCGCGATACCGGCACCGTCACCGGCCTGGTCGGCGCGCTCGGCGGCCTCGGGGGATTCTTCCCGCCGCTCCTGCTCGGCGTGTTCCGCGATTATTTCGGCGTGTTGTGGCCCGGCTTCGCGCTGCTGTCGTTGACGGCCGGGTTGCTGTGGGTCGCTAACCGCCGCATCTTCCATCCGGCTGATGTGTCGTGGCGGTCGGCGCTGCCGGTCGCCGCGCGGGATTCGGTCGATCGTGTTCGTGCCGGCGCGTGGGCGGCCGCGGTCACGCTCGTGCTCGCCGGCGCGATCGTGGTTGGCTCGCGCAACCTCGCACACTTCGACGCCGCGCTCGTCGGCTATACCTTCGCGACACTGTTTGCGACCTTCGGAATCGCATATCGCTACGCGATGTGGATCGAGCGTCCGCCAACGCGCCTGTACTGGCGGCGTGGGTGGCAGGCCTTTTTCGCGCGCGGGTTTGCCATTCGCAATGTGGCAACGCTGGCCGGGCGCGCGGCGGTCGACGTCGCCGGCAACAAGTTCATCTTTCAACGTTCGTCGTTACGAGGCGCCGCACATTGGCTGATCATGTGGGGCTGCATCGTGGCGGCGGCCATCACATTCCCGCTGGTGTGGGGCTGGGTGCATTTCGAAACCGTGCCCGGCAACGTCGAGATGTATCGCGCGTTCCTGTTTGGCATAGCGATGCAGGATTTCCCGGTGCATTCGTTCTTTGCCTTCGTGATCTTTCACGGCCTGGTATGGTCATCGTTCCTGGTCATCGCCGGCGTGATGCTGGCGTTCCGGCGGCGCATGATCGATCACGGCGCCGCCGCGACGCAGCAGTTCGCGCAGGACGTGCTGCCGCTGCTGGCGCTCTTCGCGATCAGCGTGACCGGCCTGATGCTCACCGCGAGCTACACCTGGATGCGCGGCTACGCCTACGACTTTCTCGCCGTGCTGCATGCGATCACGGTGATCGTGACGTTATTGTGGCTCCCGTTCGGCAAGCTGTTTCACATTTTCCAGCGCCCGGCGCAGCTGGGCGTGAGCTTCTACAAGGACGCCGGTGCCCGTGGTGAGACGGCAGCCTGCCGCCGGTGCGGCGCCGGCTTCGCGCCGCAAATGATGGTCGGCGATCTCGAGCAGGTCGAGCGCGAGCTCGGCTTCAGCTACGAGCTCGAGCGCGGCGGCCATTATCAACAGGTCTGCCCGAAATGCCGGCGAGCATTGTTCGGGCTGGCTCAGGGAGCACTATGGCAACGATCCCTGTAGACGAGCGCCAGATCAACGATCGATTTGGACCGCACCTGTCGGCGATGACCGGCGTGCGCCTGTCGACGAGCGTGGAGCCGGAGAAGCTGGTCAAGACGCATTGCTGTTTTTGCGGCCAGCAATGCGGCATCCAGTTGAAGGTGCGCGACAACCAGGTAATCGGGTTCGAGCCGTGGGAGGAATTTCCCTTCAACCGCGGCATGTTGTGCCCGAAGGGCGTCAAACGCTACCTGCAGGGCTCGCATCCCGATCGTCTAGTCACGGCGCTGGTGCGCGATCCCGCCGCCGCGGGCGGCTTCTCGCCGCTGCCATACCAGGAAGCGATCGCCAAGACCGCCGCCGTAATCGCGCGTCTGCAAGACGCGCATGGGCCGGGGTCGATCGGCGTGCTCGGCGGCGCCAGCCTGACGACGGAAAAGACCTACCTGCTCGGCAAGTTCGCGCGCGTCTGCCTGAAGACGCCGTACATCGATTACAACGGGCGGCTGTGCATGGTCAGCGCCGGCGCCGCCAACAAGAAGGCGTT
>DASVFC010000089.1:0-7433 GCA_036380235.1 Vicinamibacterales bacterium | reverse complement strand
CGAACTGCAGCGAGAGCCGGCGCGCGCCGAAGCGATGGCGTCTCGTGCGCAAAAGTGGTCGACCGCGAACAACGTCGCGACGATGGCCGCAAAGGTTGACGCACTGTATCGACGGACGGCAGGACGCGTCTAGGCGCGCGCGGTCACCGGCAGGTTCAAGGAGCAGACGCAGCGACGACAAGTATCGTTGCCCGCAACATTGAGACGCCGCCTGAAATCGAGGGCACGGTCGCCGTTGAGGGCGTGCTCCAGATGTTCCGAAGCCGAGCCGTATTCTTCCTGAAAGAAGCAAGGTCGCAGCGTTCCGCCAGGTTCGAGTACCGCGGACACCCATGGGGCGTTGCAATGGACCTTCGGGAACTGACTCGGACCCAAGATCGCGCGGAAGTATTGCGCGATGCGATCCAGCGAAGCGTGGCCGCCGGCGATGAAGCCGCTGTCGAACAGCTTGCGGTGCCGAGTAACGGCCCTGTCAATCGCCGATTCAAGCGCGACAATGTCGTGGGCATCGAGCGCGATCTCGCGGGCTCGCGACTCCGGCCACGGTGACGGACGATTAAACGCCGTCGACGAGACATCGGCCGCCAGGAAAGAGATCTCGTCGAAGCCCAGGTGCCTGGCAGCCGCAATCGTCTCAGAGATGGCGCCGGCATTCTCCCTCTGCACAACCGACCGTGCGATCAAGCGTGGCGTCGACGCCTGGGCGTGAAGGGCTACCAGTCCCTTCGCTACGCGATCGAAGCCGCCGTTGACGCGGCGAATGCGATCGTGAACGGCGCGCGGGCCGTCGAGGGACACGACGACGGTGTCGATGCACGCGGCCACGTCGGGCGCATGATTCTCGAGCAACAAGCCGGTGGTCACGAGCGTGATGCGGATGCCCAGCGGCTGCAACTGCGCGCACAGTGCCCAGAGATTGCGATGCAGCAGCGGTTCTCCGCCGGTCAGCATCACGCGCTGGACGCGCAACGCGCGAATGGCCTCGATGTGCCGCGACAGATCGTCCGAGCTGATTTCGCGCTTCTCGGCGTTGGCCTTCCAGATGTCGCACATGACGCATCGGCAGTTGCACGCGCTGTGCACGCTCATCGCGAGAATCGGCAGGGTCTCGAGGCGTCCGGTCATACGGCCGCGCACCCGACGAGCGATCTCCCCAGGACCGACCATTAGTGATGCACCTCGAAGCCTGGTTCCTGCAATCGCATGCGCATCACGTGTCTGCCGATCCACCGGGCAACAAGGCGCGGGCTGCCGTCAACGGCTGCGGGAATGACGGCAACGTTTGCCGCGGCAAACGCCGCAGCCATCATCGGATCCGCAACGCAGGGCTTACCGCCAATCATCGTCAGGCGGACGTCCCTACGAACCGCGCTGACCAATGAGTCAAACGGACATTTTGCTAGCGGACGAAAGACGACGAGATCCGCAGGTGCGCCGGCCACCAGTCGGCCGCTGCTCTTGAGCCGCAGCAACCGTGCGGCGCTCGTCGTCACCGTCCTCACCAATCCTTCGGCGCTCAGCTGGCACGTCGCCGCCGCTGCCTTGAGCTCGTCGAGCAGGTCGCCTTCGCCGCTCAAGCGCGAATCGCTCCCCAGGGCCAAGCGATCCGCATCGTCAAAGGCGCGCACGTCCGCGGTGCGGTCGAACAAGAACGCGTTGGACGATGGGCACCAGACCAGCCCGGCGCCAGCGTCGATGATGCGGCCGGCCGCCGAGCCGCGGAATGCAACGCCGTGGATCAGCACGGTGTTGTCCGCCAGGCACCCCAGGCGGTCGAGCGCCTCGATTTCTCGCGCCGCAGGTTCGTCAACGCCCTCACCGGCGTGGATCATCCATGGCCAGTGCGCTGGTGTGGTGCGATGCGATCTCGCAACCGCTGCGCCGTCGACATGTAACGAGTGGCTGTAGCCGAAGTCGCTGACCACGCGCACCGGAAATCGCCTGCGCAACGTGCCGTGCATTGGATTGTGATGGCACACCGTGGTGACGCCGGCGAGCAGGTTCTTCAAACGACCGATCCAAAGTCGCTCGTCGAGCGTGTCCGCCCTGGTGACCGCGAGCGCCGGGTCCGTGTGAAAACGCGGCTGAAAGTCGGCGAACCACTCACTCGCGTTGTCGTATCGATCGCGCCACTTCAAACGGGGCTGCGAGTTGAGCTCGAGATGATCGTGGGCGTTGATCAGGCCGGGCAACACGAAGCTGTCTTCGACATCGACGATGGCGTCGCGTTTGTCGGGTGCGACGTCGATGCCGTCGATTCGATCGCCCCTGACGCGTATTGTCCGTGCCAGGCGACCTTCGGGTAGAAGCACCCTGGCATTCACGAACGTCAGCGGTGTTGGCCAGAACATTGCGTCTACCTCGAAGCGCTAACTACAAGGACGGCAGGGTCTGCCGGCTGCTCTAGAAGCACCGGCTCTTCCCACGCGTTGATTCTCAAGCCTGCTACGGCACACGCCCGCCGATGTTCAACGGCGGTGTGCCAGCAGGTTGCGATCGCGACCTGCCGGCCATGCGCGTGAAATGTTCGCGACCACCCGCGCAGGGCGCCGATCGGATGCACCACCGAATAGACAATCGAGCCACCTGGACGAAGCACGCGGGCCATCTCAACGAGCGCGAGTTCGATGTCCGGCACATCACCAAGCGCCAGCCCGCAGACAACAAGATCGACGCAAGCCGAATCGATCGGCATGGCGCACATGTCGGCGCGCAGCAATCTTGGTGTTACATGGCGGGCTCGCGCCAGCATGTCGCCTGACAGGTCGATGCCGATCGCATTCGCGCCGCGTACCTTCAGCTCTCGCAAATATCGTCCGGTTCCGCACCCACTATCGACCACGGTCATCCCGGTCAGGTCTGGGAGGAGCGACAAAACCGTCCGCTGCTCCAGTTCCATCAAAGGGTTGTGAGCACGAGGCGGATAGCTGTTGGCCCATATCGCGTACGCCGCCTGGGGCGCCACCTTCTTCCGGGCGAATGGCCAACGCAGCATCGCTAGAAGCCCGTGGTTTCCGGCCGTTGATACCTGAACGCTCGCTGGAGCAAGTTCAACTCGACCGGCTTTCCATACGACCTGGTGTGGTATCGCCAGGCCGATGCGGCGCGCAACAAACGGCGTCGCGCCGGCGTGATGCGCGTATCCGTCACGGTCGGGTAGTACGCGTTCAAGACGCTCTCGAAGTCACGCACCTTCTGCCGAACCTCGCCATGCGACCACGGTGTACTCGGATCGCGCCGCAAGGCAAACGTCTGCCACTTGTCGCTGACCCAACCGTCGAGCGTCTCGGGAAAGTCGAACCCTGCTGATTGTGCCGCTTCGTAGAACGTGCCATTCGAAGGCACCGGCGAATAGACGTAAAGGATGATCTCGGTCGCGTCGTTCACCTGCTTGAGCCGGCGGATGAAGGCTAACGTCTGCGCCAAATCCGCTTCGGCATCGGGAGGGTTGCCGACGACGAACGAGAATTCTGGAACAATGCCGTAGGACTTCATGCGGGCGGCAAGCTCGATCGTCAGCTCCGCTGACGCCGTGCCGCCCTTGTTCATCCGCTGCAGCGTATCGGTCGATCCGGATTCGGCCCCGCAGAACACCATCTTCAGGCCGCTCGACCTCATTGCTTCCCACGTCGTGGCGCGGTAGCGCATCAGCTCGTCGACGCGGCCGAGCGCCCACCACGTCATGCCGAGGCGGGTGATGCGGTCGGTAATTGCCTTGGTGCGCGCTTCAGAAATGAAGAAGTCCATGTCGTGGAACTGCACCGCGTCGGCACCGTAGAGGCGGCGAAACATTTCGAGGGTTTCGCCGACGCGCTCCGCAGGCTGCGCGACCCACTTGCGATTCGACATGCCGACGACCGCGCAGAAGTTGCATGCGAACGGGCAACCAAACGAGGACTGATGCGAGGCCACGCGATCGCCCAGGTAATGCTTGTGAAAATAGCTTTCCATCGGCAGCCGGTGATACGGCCACGGCGGCAGTTCGTCGAGCGGCGTCAAGGCGCGGGCGCCGGCGTGATGGACCTTGCCGTCCTTCCGGAACGACACGCCGGCGATCGCGCCGAGATCGCCGCCGCGCCGCAATGCGCGAACAACTTCAACAAGCGTGTGCTCGCCTTGTCCGCGCACGCAGATGTCGACCGTCGGTTCGCTGAGACACGCCGCGGCATGCTGCGAAGGGAAGTAGCCACCCCAGATAATCGGGACGTAAGGCAACATCCGCTTCAGCTGCCGGCATCCGGTCACCGCCGCCTTCAGCTGCGGCCCCGGCATCACGGTGACCGCCACGGCCGTTATGCGCGTTTTCTCTTCGACGGCAAGGATCTTCGCGATCGGATCAGCTTCGATGTTGCCGTCAATGATGCAGTAATCGAATTCGCCTTCGAGCAACGAGCCGACCGCCAGCAGCGACATCGGCAGCGGCTTCTTTGGCGACGGCGTGCTCCAGGGATTGAAGAGGACGATCATCGCTCCCGCCAGTGGCCGGTGACCGCCATGCCGACGCGGCCGACCAGCGCGGATGACGCCGCCCGAGCGGCCAGCGCGTAACTGCCGCGGCGCCAGTGCTGTTCGCGTGCCACTTCGGCCGTCATCCAGCGTCGCGCGAAGTCGTAATACTTTCTGATCGGGCGGCCGCGCACGACGAGATCGCGGTCGGTCGACTGGCGCCATGGCTTGGGTGCGGACAGCTTGTGCTCAATCGTCGCGTAATACGGCGTGCCCTTGATGGGGTACGACACTGTTGTCAGAAACACGTCGGGGGCGGTTCGTTTTAAGTGGTCGACGGTGGCACGAAGATCCGATACGTCTTCACCGTCGTAACCCAGCATGATGAACATGCCGACCTCGATACCGCGCCGGCGCAACCGCGTCGCGCTGTCGCGCACCTCGTCGACCGCGACGCGCCGCTTCATGGCATCGAGGATCTTTTGCGAACCGCTTTCAGATCCGATCCAGACCCGGAAGCAACCGAGGCTGGCCAGCGCATCCGCGACCGCGTCATCGATGCGCTCCGCGCGCGAGATGCACTCGAACGGCAACCGCACGCCGCGGCGCTCCAGCTCACGCGCGTAATTGACCGTCCACGTGCGATGAATCGCGAACACGTCATCGGCGTACCACAACCGCTCCGGATGATAGCGATCGACGATGGCCTCGACTTCGTCGGCAACGTTGCTGACAGAACGCCGGCGGTGCGACTCGCCGAACACCGATCGGCTGCACCACGTGCAGGTGTATGGACATCCGCGCGCCGTGATCAACGACACGGTTCCGACTCCGTGCCGCTGCCGCCAGGCGCGCAGGTACGCGGGTAGATCAATCGCCGAACGGTCCGGAAATGGTTGCGCGTCCAGGTCGCTGAGAAGCGCGCGCGGCGCCGTCTGCACAATTGCGCCGCCCGGCGCCCGGAAGACGATCCCGTCAACGGTCGACAGATCTCCGCTGGTGTCGAGCCTCGGGATCAGCTCCTCGAGCGTCCGCTCGCCTTCACCAATCACGACGACGTGAGCGCCGGCTTCGAGATACGCCGCGGCGTGATGTGGTGGATCCGGGCCGCCGACCACGACACGCGTGCCATGGCGCCTGGCGATCGCGATCATCGCCAGCGCATTGCGCTTGGTCATCATGTTGACCGCGATACCGGTTACGCGCGGACGCTGACGCTGCAGCACGTCGTCGAAGGCCGCGAGGGTCTGGAACGTCCCGTCGAAGACGCCGACGCTGAAGCCGCGCGCCTTCAGGTGCGAACTCAGATAGAGGACGCCGAGCGGCGGATGCGGACGCATGATGCGCTGCTCCTCGGCATCCGAGGCCAGCAGATAAGCGTTCGCCAGCAGCAGATCCATCACGACACCTGCTGCGGTGGACGAATCAAGTCGACGATCATCTTTTCCACCGGCATCGCATACCAGTCGCGATTGCACCGCCACTGCGACGCGGCCCGCAGCGGCCACCGCCACGTGCCCGGCTTCCACGCATGCCGCGTGTAAAACTTGAAGCGCTCGACCGTCCGCCACTGCTCCGCCGACATCCACGGTCCACGGCCGCCGACGTAATCGAAGTCGGCCCACGCCTCGAGTCCGCGCGGGAACACGTAGCCTTGCGCGGCAGACTGCTCCGCCATCAGGTTGCCGGGATAAGGCCGGTAATAGAAGATTGGTGTCTCGAACGCCGGGTTTGCGCTGCGCAGTTCCTTGGCGAGCGCCAGGGTGGCCTGCATGCTCTCATTTGTTTCGCCGGGAAATCCGACGATGAAGTTGAAGATCGCGCCGACGCCATGCCTCGTGCACATGGCGGCGGTGGCACGAACCTGGTCGATCTTCATGTCCTTGTAAAGTCGATCGAGCATCACCTGCGACCCCGATTCGACCCCGACCATCACGCGCCGCAGCCCGGACCGCACCGTCTTCGCGAGCAGTTCGTCGCCGAGCCGGCATGCCTGATCCGCGCGCAGCGTAGCGGTCCACGTAATTCGCAGGTCGCGACGCAGGAACTCTTCCGCCACCGCGTCGACGCGAGCGGCGTGCGTGAAGAACGTCTCGTCTTGAAACGCGAGATCTGCGAAGTGGTAGCGTGCATGCAGCTGCTCGATCTCGTCGCCGATGCGCTCGGGCCGAAGACCGGTCCAGCCGCGCTTGAACACCGCCGGATCGGCGCAGAAGGCGCAGCGGAACCGGCAGCCCTGCGACGAGATGTAGTCGAGCTGACGGGCGCGCTTGAGGTCGAAATAGCGTGGCACCGCGATCGTCGAGTAATCGTGGGCGGGTAGTTCGTTCAGGTCCTTGAGCGGCGTGGCAAAGATCCCGGTCACCTTCTCGCCGTTGAACAAACGCATCACGATTTCTCGAAATGCCGCTTCACCTTGCCCCGAAACCACGATGTCAACAGCGGGTTCGGCCAAACACTCGTCGGCAAACAACGATGGGTGCCAGCCGCCCCACACGATCGGGCATTGCGGGTGCGCCGCCTTGACGGCGCGTGATGCCGCCAGCGCGTCGCGAATCGGGGCGCCCGTGAGAACGGTGACGCCCACACATAGCGCGTCCTTTGCTGCTTCGACAACGGCGTCGATCGGATCGCGCTCCAGCCGGGCATCGATGATGACCACCTCGATCGCCGATCGATCGAGCGCGGACGCGAGAGCGACGAGCGCCAGCGGCATCGTGAAAAACACGGATCGCGGATTGTAGAGAACCACGCGGTTGCGACGGGCGTTCGAACGGAGGTTCGTTCGAGGGTTCGTCACGACGGTTCACCGAGGAGGTTCAGGACGCGGCGGCGGGTGACGGCGAGCGCGGTGCGGTTGTACAGCCATGACGCGGCGCGGCGAAGATGACGGGGGCGGGCGCGCCGGGGCGCCTTGATTACGGCGCTCAAAACATTCGCGGATTGCCTTGCGCGGAACTCGTGGTGAACCAGGCCATGCACGCGCT
>DASVFC010000088.1:0-9984 GCA_036380235.1 Vicinamibacterales bacterium | reverse complement strand
CAGTAGCGTTGTCGTGACCTGATACTTGCCGCTCGCGGGATACGCCTCGGAATGCTCGGCGATCATCGCCCGATACACCGCGTCGAGCTCCGTTCGCGCGTCTTCCACGGTGACGCCTGCAGCGACTCGCCCGAACAGCTCCGTCATCCGGTGCGTGCGGCCCGTCACCATCGTCGCGCTCATGTGATGCGGACTGGTGACGACGTTGGCGATGATCTCGGTCTCGGCTGGATAGGGCACCGAGGGTTCGAGCACGCCAATTACTGTCGCCGCGCGAGTGCCGAGCCGAATGGTCTTGCCGATCACCGAGACGTCGCTGTTGAGCGTGTTGCTCCAGAAGCGATGGGTAAGCACTGCCACGCTCGGTGCGTTCGGGCCATCGTCTCCGCCGTTGATCAGGCGGCCGTGAATCGGCCGCAAACCCATGACCTCGAAGAACGATCCGCTGACGACGCCTGCCTGAACGACGCGCGGTTCGCCGAACCCGACGGCGGTGAATTCGATGGTGGAGAAGTCCCCGAACGCGCTAATCGACTTGACGCGGGCCTTGAAGTCGTCGATTTCCGGCACCGAGAACGTCAGGTTCTCGGCGTTCAAGCCCGGCGCGCCCTGGCGAATGTAGATCAAGCGCTCCTGATCGCGGTTGACCAGCGGCCGTAGCAATACTTCTCGCACCACGCTGAAGATGGCGGCATTGGCGCCGATGCCGAGTGCCAGCGTGACGATCACGGTGAAGGCCATGCCCCTGGCATGCCGCAGCGACCGGACCGCAACCACCACATCGCGGCGCAAGCCCGCCAGCCATTCGAGGGGGCGGCTGTGCCACACCTGGCGCATGTCCTCGCGCGTCCGCATCATGCTGCCGAACTCGGCGAGGGCGGCGCGACGCGCGGCGGCCGGCTCTTCGCCGCGCTCGATGCGCTCCTTGATGCTGAGGGCGAGGTGGCCGCGAATCTCGTCGTCGAGATCGCGATCGCTGGGCTGCATTGGTCAGTCCTTGTCGACGCGCGCCGGGTTCATGACGCGCCCGATCGCACTCACCAGCTGCGACCAGCGATTCTGCTCGCGCAGCAGCTGTGCCTTGCCGGTGGCCGTAAGGCGGTAGTACTTCGCGCGCTGGTTCGCTTCGCTGGTGCCCCATTCCGACTTCAACCAGCCGCGTTTCTCCAGTCGATGCAGCGCGGGGTAAAGCGATCCGGTTTCCACCTTTAGCAGGTCGTCGGAATGCGCCGCAATGGTCTGGCCGATGCCGTGGCCGTGCTGCGGGCCCCACTGCAGGGTGCGCAGGATCAACATGTCGAGCGTGCCCTGCAGCAGCTCGAGGCGGCCATCTTCTTGAGTCTTCGCCATAGGTGTAGAGGGTCTACGTCTAAGACGTAGACAGCCTACGGGTTGTTCCCGGGACAGCTATAGACGTTCTACGGCAAAGATGTAGGGATTCTACGACCTAGAGGGTGAGGGCGGTATTGACGCGATTGTGGCTTCGGTGCGGACTGGCGGCGTCTTCGAGAAGCTCGCCGCAGGGGCGCCCCGCGCGCGGCCCATCCATACCGCAACGCAGGGCGCCCCGAACGCGTAACCGGCTATTGCGCGACGACGAGACGGTTCTCGACCGTGTAACCCTTCGCGTTGTCGCGCGCGATCTGCTCGGCCTTCAGCTTCTGCGCTTCCGTCGGCACGGAGCCGCGCAGGACGACGACCTTCTTGTCCTGGTAGGTGTCGACGTCGATGGCGCCGGAATCGATGGTCTTGTCGGCGATGATCGCCGACTTGACGTCGATCGTCTCGAGCCCGCCGCGCACCGCTTCAGTGTTGTCTTTCGTGTCGGCGACCACGCCGCGCGCGGTCTGCGCACATCCCGTTACCGCCACCAGTGCCACGACGCACGCGATTGAACCCAAAGCCTTCATGATTCCTCCAACCCGCTACCTACGTTCGCCGAACATCCGGCGGTTTCACTGTTAATGGAGCAAGATATGTACCCGCGAATATGCGCAAGGCGACCCTGCCTGAAGAGATAGAAGAGCTGCGCGATCGCCATTGGCGGCGCGAGGCGACACGTGTGATCGACAACGCGCTAGACGCCGAACGTTTCATCGAGCGGGTGGGGTTTGCCGCCTGCCTGACCGATTCGCGACGGCCCGGACCCTCGCTCTATGTGGCGGTGTGCGGACGGCGCGACGCGGTGATGCCCCGGAACGTCCAGAAAGATCCCGAAGCATCGCTGACGTGGGTCCTCAAGGATGAGCTCGTGGCCCGCGGCAAGGTGTATTACGCGAAATTGGCTCGCGGCAAGGCGCTGTTCATTGCGCCCCGGATGATTCCGTATTTCAACGCGATCTGGGGCGTACGCCGCAAAGACGAAACCGAGCGCCTCAGCCGTAACGCGCGCGCGGTGCTCAAGGTGTTACGTAAGGAATGGGAGATGGCCACGTCCGATCTCCGCGAGGAGTCGGGCCTCACCGATCGCAAATCATTTACGGCTGCGCTCGATGAACTGCAGGCAGCGATGATCGTCGTGCCCAGTCAGGTGGTTTACCAGCCGAAGTTCACATATATCTGGGAGCTCGCGATTGGCCGCTTTCCTGGCGAGCTGAGCCAGCGCCTCAAGCGCGACACAGCCACCAGGGAAATAGCGCGGTGTTTCCTGACAGGCGCCGGGATGACGCTACCGGGCGAGCTCGCGCGTGTCACCGGCCTGTCGCGCCCCGAGGCCGGCATCGCCAATCGCGCCCTGGTCAAGGAAGGGTTCGCGGCGATGCTGGCGCCCGGTGTTTACCGGCTCCGCGATCAACAGCACTAGGCACCAATCGCGTCGCGGAGGCGATCGATCGCGTAGTGATTCAGCGCTTCGCCGCGCTCATCGTGCCCGCGCAATTGACCGTCGATCACCAGCATCGACATGCCGTGCACCATCGACCAGATCATCCTTGCCTGCAGCACCGGTTCATCGCGGCGGACCAGGCCCAGCTGCTGCTGTTCGACAAGTGAGTCCACCAGAACCTGGAACGCGCCCTTCGCTTCTTCGATGAACTCCTGGTCCTTCGCGCACGACTCGATGAAGCCGCCAAACATCACGCGGTAATACGAGGGGTGGTCGGCGGCAAAGCGCACATATGCAAGCCCCATGGCCTCAAAGCCGGCACGGCCGCGCCCGTTTTTTTCCCATGCCTCGATCAGCGCCAACCGCAAGAGCCGGAAGCCCTCGCGGCCGACGGCCGCGAGCAACGTGGGCTTGTCCGAAAAATGCCGGTACAACGCCGTCCGTGACACGCCAAGCCGCTGGCCGACGGCGCGCAGGGTCAGCGCCTCCACGCCTTGCACCTGGATGGTGCGCAACGCCTCGCCGAGCAGGGCCCGGCGTAGGTCGCCGTGATGGTAGCGGTCGGCGCGTTTTTTCCGCGGCCGCGCCGTGATGGAACCAGCCATACCTGCGCATCGTAAAGGTAGATGTTGACAGTGTCAACACTAATGCCTAGAGTGATGTTGACAGTGATTACATTAGCGGAGGGAAGCAGCCTCATGTTCGCAAATCTTCGTCATGCCAGCCCGGCGTTGACAGTCACCGGCGTCGTCATGCTCGGCGTGCTTGCGCTTGCCGCTGTCGGTCTCGCCCTCGACCCGCGCGTGGTGACCGGCGCCCCGGTGTGGTTGAAGCCGGCCAAATTCGCGGCCTCGATTGCCATTTACGCCTTCACCCTGGCCTGGATCCTCACTTTTCTCGGTCAGTGGCCGCGGCTGCGACGAACCGTGGGCGGGATCACCGCAGTGGTGATGGCCATCGAAATGGCGATCATCGCCGGCCAGGCCTATCGCGGCGCTACGAGCCACTTCAACGCCGCAACGCCACTCGACATCACGCTGTTCTCAATCATGGGCATCGCGATCGTCGTGCAGACACTGTCGACAATCGCCGTCGCGATCGCGTTATGGCGTCAGCACTTCCAGGATCCGGCGATCGGTTGGGCATTGCGCCTCGGCATGACGCTCACGATCGTCGGTGCCTTCACCGGCGGTCTGATGACGACACCGACCCGCGCGCAGTTGGCGGCGGCGCGCGCAGGTGAACCGATGACGATTGCCGGCGCGCACACGGTGGGCGCGCCCGATGGCGGTCCTGGGCTCGTCGGCACCGGGTGGAGTACCGAGCACGGCGATCTGCGTGTACCGCATTTCCTCGGCCTGCATGCCTTGCAGGCATTGCCGATCGTCGCGCTCGTGCTGGTCCGGTGGAAGGTCAACGACCGCGCTCGCGTCCGGCTGGTATGGGTCGCCGCGTCAAGCTACGCATCGTTGTTCGTGATTCTGCTGGTGCAGGCTCTGCGCGGACAATCGGTCGTGGCGCCGGACCTCACGACGCTGATCCTGTTAGCTTCCTGGCTGCTGGCGACGGGTGCAGCGGTGGCGGGTGCGTTGAATGTGCGGCAGGCGCGGGTTGGAGCGCTGGCTGTTTAGGCCGAAACCCGTCAAGATCGCCGGTGCGTGAATCACCGGCCCATTGCCATCGGATGCATGCGTCTCTCGACCGATCCCGATCGAGACGAGGAGCGCGCTGTTGGCGTGCTGCATGCGGCATTTGACGCCGGAGTCACGCTGCTCGACACGGCCGACGTGTATTGCACAGACGACAGCGACATCGGCCATAACGAACGGTTGATCGCGCAGGCGCTGCGATCGTGGAACGGCGATCGCACGCGCATCACGATCGCAACCAAGGGCGGATTGACGCGTCCGGACGGGCGCTGGGAACCCAACGGCCGCGCCAGGCACCTGGCCGCCGCCTGCGAACGCAGCTGCCGAGCGCTGGACGTCGCCGCGATCGATCTGTATCAACTGCACGCCGTCGACCCGAGGACGCCACTGTCGACGAGCGTCCGCGCCCTCGCAGCACTGCAGCGAGGCGGTGTCATCAAGGCGATTGGCCTGAGCAACGTCACCGTCGGCCAGATTGAAGAGGCGCGCCGCCTCGCGTGCATCGACGCAGTCCAGATTGAGCTGAGCATCTATCACGAGGACGGCGTGCTCAGCGGCGTGGCGGAACATTGCGCGCGCCACGGCATTCGGCTGCTTGCGTATCGTCCACTCGGCGGCCGCAAATTTTTGCCGCGCATCGCCGCAGATCAAACGCTGTTGACGATCGCGGCGCGTCACGGCGTCACGCCAAACGAAGTAGCACTCGCCTGGCTCGAAGATCTGCATCCGGTCGTTGTCGCGTTGCCCGGTGCGACGCGCGTTGATACCGTTCATTCTTCAGTACGCGCCCGCAGCATCCAGCTCCGTGAAGACGATCGGCGGTTACTGGATGAACAGTTCCGATCCGGGGCGCGACTGCGAGCGGCGGGCTCGCGGCCGATTCACCGCGCGCGCACCGATGCCGAAGTCGTGATGGTGATGGGCCTGCCGGCCGCCGGGAAGACCACGCTGACGCGGCGCCTCGTTGACCAGGGCTACCAGCGGCTCAATCGCGATGATGCCGGCGGATCCTTACGAGCGCTGCTGCCGCAGATCGAGCAGCTGCTCGCCAACGGACCTGCGCGCGTCGCTCTTGACAACACCTACACCACGCGCGCCTCGCGCGCCGCGGTGATTCGCGCCGCCACGGACGCGGGTGCGGCCGTGCATTGTAAGTGGCTGACGACCGATCTGGACCAGGCCCAAGTCAACGCGGTCACACGCCTGTTGACGAAATACGGAAAGCTGCCTGATGACGTGGAGCTTGTGGCGCTGAGAAAGAACGATGTCAACGCGTTTCCACCGACGGTGTTGTTTCGATATCAACGCGAGTTGGAACCGCCCGATCCGGTTGAAGGATTCGCGTCGATCGAGCACGTGGCCTTCGAGCGGGAACCCCGTGCCGATCACGTCAACCGCGCACTTATCTTCTGGTGCGACGATCCTGCCGCGGTGGTCGCGAACGCAATCGATCTGCAGCGGTTTGCTCGGGCCGGATGGATCATCGTCGTCCTGTCGTGGCAACCGAAGGTCTCCGAAGGCAAGCTGACGGTTGCCGAGGTCGAGCGGGCGTTCGCGGATGCGCGATCGAAAGTGGGCGTGGATTTCGATCTCGCTTACTGTCCACATGGCGCGGGGCCGCCGCGCTGCTGGTGCCGAAAGCCGCTACCCGGTTTGGGCGTGTTGATGCTGCACCGGCATCGGATTGACCCTGCCCAATCAATTTTCGTGGGGAATGGGCCACAGGACGCCGGATTTGCGCGCAAGCTCGGACTCGCGCATCGAACCCGCGTCGATTTCGCACCGTAAGATACGGGTGGGAGATCCACATGAGAAACGCGATGCGTGCGGCGGTGCTGGTGCTAGCGGCGTTGATGGCGGTCGAGCCGGCATCGGCGCAGACCGCCGACGAGATCATCGACAAGAGCATCGCCGCTATGGGAGGCCGCGCGGCGTTGGCGAAGATTACGTCGCGCGTCTCGACCGGCACGATCTCGCTGCAAACACCCGTCGGCGACATTCCCGGAACCGTCGAGGTGATGAACGCGGCGCCGAACAAGGTACGCACGCTGGTCAAGGCCGACCTCACCTCGGTCGGCGCCGGCGCGCTCGAGATCGATCAACGCTTCGACGGTGAAAACGGCTACGTGCTGGACTCGTTGCAGGGGAACCGCGAGATGACGGGTGATCTGCTGCAGAACATGCGCAACGGCAGCTTCCCGCACGGCTTCCTGACCTACAAGGAAATGGGCATCACGGCGAGGCTGAAGGGGACGGAGAAGCTCGCCAACGGTGAGTACCACGTCATCGTGTTCGAACCGGCGAAGGGGGCACCGATCACGCAATACATCGATGCCAAGACACTGCTGCCGGTGCGCTACACCGTGCGTGTCACCGTACCTCAAATGAACACGGAGGTTGACCAAACCACCGAGCTCGACGATTTTCGCGACGTCGACGGCATCAAGGTGCCGTTCACCGTGCGCTCGTCTTCGTCGGTGCAGAGCTACGTGATCACGTTCACCAACGTCGCGCACAACACCGCGATCGATCCAAAGCTCTTCGTCAAGCCGTAGCGGGCTCGTCCGGCGGAGAATTGTGGCATGCTGGAAGCAGCGTGCCCGAACCTCTGCATGTCGCAAACGGTCATTGCACCACCGCGTTAATCGAGCGTGCCGGCCTGCGCGGCAAGACATCGATCTGGGCTGACCCGCTGCACGAGGGGCCGGTACCGCATGTCGATGACGATCAACTGATCCGCGTCCGGGCCGCGTTCATTTCGAATGGCATCGAGGTGTCGGCGGGCGAGGTCGAGAACGATCTGAAGCGCTGGCGGGCAATCGTCGACGCCGACGAGCGTTACAGCGAGCTGGTGTTGTGGTTCGAGCACGATCTCTTCGATCAGCTGAACCTCATTCAGTTGCTTTCCCGTATCGGCCGCGACCGGCCGGTCAGAAAGCCCGTCAGCCTCGTCTCGATCGACCGTTACCCGGGTCATCCGGATTTCAAGGGCCTGGGCGAACTGCAGCCCGCAGACATCGCGGCATTGTGGCAACGGCGCCAGCGCGTGACGTCGCAGCAATATGCGGTGGCCGCGGCAGCGTGGGATGCGTTTCGCTCGGGCGATCGCGCACGGTTGCGCGCGTTGCTGACCGAAGACACCAGCGCCTTGCCATTTCTGGCCGCCGCGTTGCGTCGGTATCTGGATGAAGACGCCGCCGACGGCGGGCTGACGCGGAGCGAACGCCGGCTGATCGAACAGTTGCAGCGTGGTCCCATCGACATTCATCGCGCGTTCGCCGCCATGCACGAAGGCGAGAGCGCTTACCACATCACCGATACCTCCTTCTGGGCCATGGTCGAACGGCTCGCTGCGCGTTCGCCGGCGTTGATCGAGGTCGACGTTCGCGGCGGTGCGCCCGGCCGTCTGGCGCTGCCCGAAGGCACTTTGTCGCTACCTCAATGAACGAGTCCGATCGCGCTTTGCTGAGCGAGCTGCGGCGGTTATTGCTGCAGCTGCATAAGACCCTGATTGACTGGCAACGCCGTGATTACGAAGTCACGCACGGCCGGCTGCAAACCACGCAATTGCTGCAGGTGATCTTCAACGACCCCGCATTCGGGTGGCTGCGGACGATGAGCGGGTTGATCGTGCGCATCGATGAAGCGCTCGAGGTGAAACCGCCCGACGTGAGTGAAACCGGGCCGCTGGTAGCAGCGGCGCGCGAACTGATCGCGCCGGAAGCCGGCAGTGCCTATGCGACGCGGTATCACGCCGCGCTGCAGGAACTGCCCGAAGCGGTGCTGGCGCATCGCGACCTCGTGCAGCTGCTCAAGCTGCAGCGGCCGGCGTCTAACGCGTAAGCGTCGACGATCGCTTCAGTGCCAGACCCTGCGCGATCTTCTCCTTGATCTTACGGACGTATCGGGCGGTGTCGCCCGGCGAATACTGGCCCGCCGCAAACGCGGCTTGCCAGCCGCTGTCGGGGATGCGGGCAAACAGCTCCGAGGTCCAGATCACATCCGCAACCTTGAGCGTGTTGACGAGCGCCTGGTTGACGCCGCGGTAATCGAACTCGACATCGTCGCCTTTCACCGCGGTGATGAACCCCTGGCGTTCGAAGTGGTCGATGTTGTTCTTGCTTCCCTGCCAGCCGCGCGTGCCGATGGCGTTGAGCAACGCCGACTGACGCGCCTCGCCCAGTGATGATCCGACGTCGCGAACGATGAACAGCCGCTTCGGGAACAGCGACGGATCGGCCGAATCGTAGATGCGGTTGTTCGGCGTCTTCAAATCCCACGCGTTCAAGATCAACTGCGCGACGATCAGACCGCGGAAGGGCTGCGTGTCGGCAAACGGATTTTCGTACCACGACCACTCGCCGCCGGGGCGCCAGGGTTCGACATCGGTGCGGAAGCGCGCCTGCTTCTTCGTGCCGCCGAGGGGACCGGGCCCATCAAGCGTGAACTCATCGAGGTAATAAATGGCGGGCTGGTGATAGCCAAGCGCCCAGAGGATTCGGGACGTGGTCACCTCCGACTGCGCTTCGACGCCGAGCTTGACGCTCCACAGCCGTCCGGTGCCGTCGCGCACGTCGTAGCCAGGATTGGTGCCAGATGTCTTGTAGGCCTCGAATGCAAAGGGATGCGATGGCTGCGGCGCGAGTGCGGGGCCGCCGGGACCCGTATACAGGTCGCGCTGCGGCAGGTTGACCGGGTCCTGCCACAGCTCAGCAATGTCAGCGGCTGGTCCCGCAACCTGCGTTTGCGCGTGAGGGGGCGGCGCGCAGGCGACCAGCGCGATGAGCAGGGTCAGGGGGTACAGCGTCCGCCACATCTACGGATCAGGCTGCAAAATCCAAGCCTTTGATCCGGTGGTTGAGCTTAGGCGGCAGTTAGGGGCTTACACGCACTACAGTGCGTGCATCTTTGACTTCGACGGGCTGCTCGACCGTCCGACCTTCGAAGTTCACGCTCAACTTATAGGAACCCGGCTTCACATTCGGAATCGAGAAGCGCCCACTGTCTTCGGCGATGGTCACCATGTCTCCCGGTGCGGCGATGAGGGTCGCCTGCATGCCGGGATGGATATCGCACGTCACATCGAACTGGCCCACGCGATCGAAGGTGTGCACGTACTTCTGCTGCGGCTCCGTGCTGACGTTGAACACCTCGGTGCCGGAGCCGCGACGAAGCACCGTGACGTTGTGCGGCATGTCTTCGCTGTTCTTGAACTCCACCGGCTGACCGACGCGCACGTACAGCGTGCTGGGCACGAACTGCTTCGCGTATTGGTCCATCAACGCCGGCTGGTCGGGCAGCGGCGGTTCCTGGAGCGGTAACAGCGTCACGATGGCGTTACGCGGCACCGTGCCCGTAACCTCGGAACTGGTGATTGGCGCAGGCGTTGCCGGAGTCGCCGCGGCAGGCTCAGACGCGCCCGATCCACATCCGGCCGCCGTCAAGATCCCAACGCATAGCAGCAAGGTCGTCAAGCGCATGAATTCTCGATGGTAGCATGCGGGTCGCCCG
>DASVFC010000087.1:0-3647 GCA_036380235.1 Vicinamibacterales bacterium | reverse complement strand
CGGACGCGGACGATTCGGTAATGAGGCGCTGCCGCCGATCGTGTAGGTGAGCAGGCGGCCGTAGCTTCTCGCCTTCTTCGAGAAAGCGCCACCCCAGCCCGCCATGACCGACACGTATTGCTTGCCGTCGATCGAATAGGTGATCGGCGGCGCGACGATGCCGGTGGTGGCCCATGACGACCATAGCCGCTCTCCAGTAGTGGCGTTGTAGGCGATAAAGTCGCCGGCTGCGGTGCCCTGGAACACGAGGTTGCCGGCGGTGGCGAGCGTGCCGCCGTTCCAGTAGTTGCCGTATTCCGCGGTCCACCGCGGCTTGCGGGCGACCGGATCCCACGCGAGCAATCGGCCCTTGTACGGAATGTCGTAACGATCGACGTTGCGGCCGATGGCCGCGAGGCCAAGGTTGTACTGATTCGGCGTGAACACGAAATCCTTCGGCTGCTCGTAATAGCGGCCGTTGTCTTGCGCCGGGATGTAAACGAGCCCGGTCTTCGGGCTGAACGACATCGCCTGCCAGTTGTGGCCGCCAAGCGGTCCCGGACGAATAAACGTGCCCTTGTCCTTGTAAGCCGCGCCGGGCACCTCAACGGGACGCCCGGTCTTGAGATCGACGTGCGTCGCCCAGTTCACTTCCACGTACGGGTCGGCCGCCAGCAGTTCGCCCGTGCCGCGATCGAGCACGTAGAAGAAGCCGTTCTTCGGCGCCTGCATGATCACCTTGCGCTGCCGGCCGCCAATGGTCAGGTCGGCGAGCATCATCGGCTGCACCGACGTGTAATCCCACGTGTCTGCGGGTGTGGTCTGGTAGTGCCAGACCAGCTCGCCGTTGTCCGGATTGATTGCGAGGATCGAGCACAGGTACAGGTTGTCGCCGCCGCCAGGACTGCGAATATCGCGGTTCCACGGCGAGCCGTTGCCGGTGCCGACGTAGACGAGATTGAGCTCGGGGTCATAGACGATCGAATCCCACACCGTGCCGCCGCCGCCAACCTTCCACCACGTCTCACCTTTCCACGTTGGCAGCGCCTTCTCGAGCGCCTTGTTCTCCTGCGGCTTCGACGGATCGCCCGGCACGGTGTAAAAGCGCCACGCCAGCTTGCCGGTTTCGGCGTCGTAGGCCGAGACGTAACCGCGCACGCCGTACTCGGCGCCGCCGTTGCCGATGATCACTTTGCCCTTCGCGATGCGGGGTGCGCCCGTGATCGTGAATGGCTGCGATTGATCGACGGTCACAGCGGTCCACGCCGGCTTGCCGGAGTTGGCGTCGAGCGCCACGAGCCGGCCATCGAGGACGCCGACATAGACCTTGCCTTTGTAGAATGCGGCGCCGCGATTGACCACGTCGCAGCAGGCGAGGTTGTCGTACTTGCGATGCACTTCGGGGTCGTATTTCCACAACTGCTTGCCGGTGCGCGCGTCGATGGCGTAAGTGACGCTCCACGATCCGGTCGTGTACATCACGCCGTCGACCACCAGGGGCGTGGCCTCGAGGCCGCGATCGGTCGCGGTCTCGAACTGCCAGGCCAGTCCGAGCTTGTCGACGTTGGTGTCGGTAATCTCGGTGAGCGGACTGAACCGCTGCTCGTAGTAGTCGCGGCCATATTGCAGCCAGTCGCCCTGCCGGGCCTCCGGCGCCGACAGTGAGGCGTCATCGACCGGCCGCGGGGCCGGTTGCTGCGCCGAGCCGAACGTCACGAACGCCAGTGCAAAAAGCGCGAGACCTGCGGCAAATATGCGATTCATATGGTGCGGATTCTATGGCAACTTTTGCCAATCGGGACTCGTCTGACCACCCATGCGTCACGCTGCCCTCGTAGTCGCGTTTTGCGTCCTTATCGCGACCCAGGCCACCGGCCAGGGCGGCAGCGTCAACCTCACCGACCTGTTGGACACCTATTACGGAGGCAATTTCGATGAAGCGGTGGCAAAAGCTGCCGCGTTCCCTGACCTGGGTCCCTTGCGATTGCGGTTCGTGCAAGACACGCCGGGATGGATCAACGCCGATACCGCAAATACCAACAGGCGTCGCGCGGCTGCAGCGGCATTTCTTGCGGAATTAACCGGCGCACGCCTGGAATCGGATTGGGGACGGTTATCAGATCTGATCGAATGGACCTGCACACAGATTCTGCGTACCGGTCCCCCAACAGAGTTCGAGCGGCAGTGGCACCTCGCCACGACTGCGCTGGCGGGCCGCGCCCGCACCCGGTTGTGGCTGCTTGGCCCGTATGCCCGGTTACCGCACCAGAAGCCGTTGCGGCGCGTGCCGCAGAAGGACGATCCGCCGAGCCCGATGCATTTGATGCATGCGATCGAGCGCTTTGCCGGCGATCCGGAATTTCAGCTGGCGCGGGTGATCGCGTGGACGTGGGGCCGTGATTCTGAACCGATGCGCAATCGCGGCGCTGACTGGCGGGACAACCCCAATCTCCGCTCGCGTCCGGCGCAACTCGAAGCGGTCGTCGCGTTCGAGCCGCTGCTGTCGGTTCCGGGCGTGGCAGCCGAGGCCCACATTCGCACCGGGATGATCTTCGTCACCGTCGGAGACCATGCCGCAGCGTTGCGATCGTTCGAGGCCGCCCAGCCGATCGCCACATCTTTGGAGCTGAAGTACCTCGCGTATTTTCTCGCCGCGCGGTCGCTCGAACTGTTGCAGCGGCCGGACGATGCGGTCGCGCAGTATCACCGTGCGCTCGACGTGGTGCCGCACGCCGAGTCGGCGGCGATCGCGCTGGCGAGCCTGCAGTTTGGCCGCGGCGAGATCGAGGCGCCAATCGCGCTGATCCGCAAGACATTCGAAAGGACGGCGACGTTCACCGATCCGGGTCGCCTCGCCGGCTACGGCTTCTACCTGCGTTGGCCGGCAATCAAGGCGGCAATGCGGGCGGAGTTAGGCAAATGAAGATCGCGGCAATCCTGCTGGCCGCACTGCTTGGCATCGACCAGGCCGTGTTCAAGGCCGGCACCGATCTCGTGGCCATCAGCGCCTCGGTGAAACGCGGCGCCGCGCCGGTGCCCAACCTCACCGCTGCCGACTTCCGGTTGACCGACAACGGCGTCGTGCAATCGATCGACGCCGTGACGATCGAATCCGTGCCGTTGGACGTCACGCTGTTCATGGATACCAGCGGCAGCACGGCCGGCGCGCTCGATCGCATGAAGAAGAACGTGCTCGCCATCGCTGCCATGTTGCGACCCGACGATCAATTCCGCTTGCTGACCATCGGCTTGTCGGTCGAGGTGCCGGTGCCGTGGCAACGCGCCGGCCAGCCGATCGCTCTCGACATGAACGCCGTCCCCGGCATCTCGCTGGTCTACGACGCGATGTTCGTGGCCTTGACGCACACGCCTGCCGCCGGGCGACGGCATTTGATCGTGGCGATGACCGACGGCCGCGATTGCGGCAGTTTGCTCGACGGTGCGCGGATGCTCGACACCAGCGGCCGCTCGGAAGCAGTTGTGCATTGGATATACGTGAGCGCCGATGGCGATAACGATCCGAACAGCATCGCGGCGTGGTGCACGCCGAACGACGGCGGCGAAGTGGATTACATGGCGCAAACCGCGGCGCGTACCGGCGGCGATTCACACCGCTCCCGCTTCGGCGATCCTGCCGTGCGCACCTTCGCGCGGATCCTGGACGAGTT
>DASVFC010000086.1:0-15541 GCA_036380235.1 Vicinamibacterales bacterium | reverse complement strand
GGATGAAGAGAACGTCAGCCGCCAGCAACAGGTCTTCTTCGGCGGCATCAGTGTGTATCTCGAACAGCACCTGCCACTGTTCAGGAAGACGCCGCGCTTCATCGACAAGCTGCTCGACGCCCCGAACGTGATCAAGGCATTCACCAGCGGTTCGATCTCGGTGGACGCGAAGCAGCTCGGCGCGTTGACGGTCTCAACCTTGCGCGGTGAAGAGGGGCATCAGCGCAAGGAGATCGAGAAGCTGCTCGACTTCCTGGCCGGCGAAGAGCCGCCGGACGTAGTCAACATTCCCTACACGTTGTTGATCTGCCTGGCCAAGCCGATCCGGCGCCTGTTCGATCGCCCGATCGTGATGACGCTGCAGGGCGAGGATCTGTTTCTCGAGGCGCTCGTCGAACCATACAAGAGCGAGGCGCTCGAGCTGGTGCGGCGCCAGGTGAACGACGTCGACATGTTCATCGCCGTGAGCGAGTACTATGCCCGCTTCATGCGCGACTACCTGCGCATTCCCGAATCGAAGATGCGGGTTGGCACGCTTGGCGTGAACACCGCCGATCTGACGGTGAGCCCCGGGACCACCCGCGACCCGTTCACGATTGGCTACTTCGCGCGCATTGCGCCCGAGAAGGGCCTGCACAACCTCGCCGACGCCTATCGCATCCTGCGGACTGAAAAAGGGCTGCCGCCCGCGAAGCTGCTGGTCGCCGGCTATCTGCCGCCGGAGCACAAGCCCTATCTCGAACGAATCGCTGAAAGCCTGCGGGCTGCCGGGCTTGGCGAAGAGTTCGTGTATCGCGGCACCGTTGAGCGCGCCAGGAAGGTGCAGTTCTTCCACGACATCGACGTCTTCTCGGTGCCGAGTCCGTATCACGAACCGAAAGGTTTGTATCTGCTCGAAGCCATGGCCTGCGGCGTGCCGGTGGTGCAACCAAATCACGGCGCCTTCCCGGAGATGATCGCCAAGACCGGTGGCGGGTTGCTCGCGCGATCCGACGCCGGTGCGGACGTGGCCGATGCGCTGTACGATCTATGGAAGGATCCAGATGCGGCGGCGGAAATGGGCCGCCGAGGGGCCGACGGCGTGCGGCGTCATTACACCGTGACGCATATGGCCGAACGAGTCCTCGCGATCTACGAGGAAACAGTTAATCGTGGAGCCGGGACTTTGGGCCCGGCGTACGTGGAGCCGGGTCTTTAGGCCTGGCGTTAAGCAGCATGCTCGAAGCCAACCATCTTTCGAAGAGCTACGCCACGCCGGCCGGCGAGCTCGCCGTCCTGCGCGACGTGTCGCTGTCGCTCGATGCCGGCGATGCGGCATGCGTGATGGGCCCGTCCGGATCCGGCAAGAGCACGCTGCTGTACATTCTCGGGGGGCTCGAGCCGCCGACCAGCGGCACGGTTCGCCTGAACGGGACCGATCCCTACACGTTGAGCGCCGACGCGATCGCCTCGTTCCGCAACCGCGAAATCGGTTTCGTCCTGCAGGACCACTGCCTGCTGCCGCAGTGCACGGTGCTCGAGAACGTGTTGGTGCCGACACTGGTTGGCGACGCCGATAGCGGCGCCGAACAACGCGCACGCGAGCTGATCGGACACGTCGGCCTCGGTGACCGGTTGCACCATCGCCCGGCGGAGCTGTCGGGCGGCGAGAAACAGCGCGCCGCGATTGCCCGCGCCCTCGTGCGCCAACCGAAAATGTTGCTGTGCGACGAGCCCACCGGCAATCTCGACGCCGAGACCGCGGCGGTGGTCGCCGACCTGTTGATCAAGCTTCACGCCGAGCAACACGCGATCATGATCATCGTCACGCACAGCGAAGCCCTCGGCGCGCGGTTCGCTCGCCGCTGGCAAATGCAACGCGGCGTCCTGCAGACCAACGCGGCGGCGGAGCTGCGGTAAGGCGTCACTGCCATGCTGACGCGCGCGAGCCTGCGGTACTACAAGGCCACCAACGCCATGGTGATCCTCGGCGTCGCGGTGGCGGTTGCCGTCCTCGCCGGTGCGCTGCTCGTCGGCGCGTCCGTCCGCGAGAGTCTGCGGACCATCGCGTTGTCACGTCTCGGCGCCGCCGAGGTGGTGGTGACGGCGCCGACGTTCTTCCGCGCTGCACTCGCGAACGATCTCAATGCACCGGCAACGCCGCTGATCGTCTTCGGTGGCGCGGTGTCGCACGACGAGTCGCGGCGCTCGGCGGGTCGCGTCATGGTCTACGGGATCGACGATCGCTTCGGTGTCTTTCACGGCATAGAAGGCCTGACACTCGACAATCGCGAAGCGTTCATCAGTCCGGCCCTGGCCGCGGAGCTCGGCGCCAAAGACGGTGACGGCATCACTCTCCGCGTTGCTCGACCTACAGACATCCCGTTGTCGACGCTGCAAGGCCGCCGCGAGACCACCGGCCAACGCATTCGGTTATCCGTGAAGCGCGTGCTCGATCGAGCTTCCCTCGCCGAGTTCTCGCTCGCCCCGTCACAGGGTGCAGTGTTCGCGCTGTATGTCTCGATGTCGCGCCTCCAGCGCGACCTTGGTCTCGGGGATCGCGCCAATGCCCTGCTCGTCAAGGGAACGGGCGCTGATTTTTCGGCGGAGGATTTTCTCGCCGGTGAGCTGAAGAACAGCGTGTCTCTCGACGACCTCGGGTTGACCACCCGCAGCGGCCCGGGCGACGTCACCGTGGTCGAGAGCCGTGCCGGATTCATCACCGACGCGCTGGCCGAACGCGTAACGCAAATGGCCGCGCAGGATCAACGCACGGTCGCACCGACCCTGACCTACGTCGCGAACTCGATCAGAATCCGCGATCGCGAGATTCCGTATTCGACGGTTGCAGCGACGACGGTTTCAAATCCTGATCAAGTTGCACCCGGCGCCGCCGCCGCCGCTCGCGAATCATCTGGCGAGCTACGGCGAGACCTCGCTGCACCCGTCGCACCCGCTGCACCCGCTGCACCCGCTGCACCCGCTGCACCCGTCGTACCCGCTGCACCCGCTGCACCCGTCGCACCCGTCGCACCCGTCGCACCCGCAATTTTCTTGAACGAATGGTCCGCGCAAGACCTGGGCGCCACGATCGGCGACCCCGTCACCCTCGACTATTACCTGTGGTCTGACGAGAACGGATTGCAGACCGGCCAGGCGAAGTTCACGTTCGCCGGGGTCGTGCCGATGAGCGGCATGGGCGGCGATCGAACCCTGACGCCGGATTACCCGGGGATCAGCGACGCCGCCGACATGACGTCGTGGGATCCCCCGTTTCCCGTCGATCTGAAAAGGGTTCGGCCGAAAGACGAAGACTACTGGGATCAATACCGCGCCGCGCCAAAGGCATTCATCTCGCTCGCCGACGGTCAGCGGCTTTGGGGATCGCGATACGGCAAAGTGTCTTCGCTGCGATTGAGCGGGACGGCGGCGATCGATCCGAAGGCGATCGATCCCGCACTTGCCGGCTTTACGGCGCGGCACGTGCGCAACGAAGCGGCAGCGGCCTCGCAAGGCACCACCGACTTCGGCCAGTACTTCCTCTACTTCAGTTTCTTCCTCGTCGTCTCGGCCCTGCTGCTCGCGTATTTGTTCTTCGCCGTCGGCCTCGAGCAGCGGACGCAGGAGATCGGCCTGCTCGCAGCGGTCGGTTTCTCGCCGGCCAAGATCCGGCGCAGCTTCATCAATGAGGGCGGGGTCCTCGCCGGTATCGGCGCCATCGTCGGCGCGCTCGCCGCCATCGGTTATGCAGCCGCGATCATGTACGGCCTGCGCACGTGGTGGGTCGGTGCCGTGGGAACCACCGAGCTCACCTTGCACGTGGCGCCCGAATGGCTCGCGGCCGGCGTCATCGGCGCGCTGCTCGCGGGCTTGCTCGCGATCTGGCTCGGCGTGCGCGCCATGACTCGCCGATCGGCACGGGCGCTGTTGAAGGGCGAAGCAGAGACTCGCAGCAAGAGCGCCGCCACCGCTACGAAAGTGGTTGCAGCATTACTCGTCGTCACCGGCGGCGCGTTGTTGATCGCAGCCGCAACCGCGGTAATCAATCCCACTGCAGGCTTCTTCGGCGCCGGCGGCGCGTGGCTCGTCGGCGCACTGTGCGCCGCATCGGTCGTGCTGCGCCGCCGCCGTTCGTCGAGCTCACTTGGCCGCGGGGTGCCGGCGATGTTCCGGCTTGGCGTGCGCCATTCGTCGGTGCGTCCGGCGCGTTCGGTGCTCAGCCTCGCGCTGATCGCCTTTGCGTGTTTTGTGCTCGTCAGCGTCGGCGCGTTTCGCAAAGACGTATCGGCGTCGACAACCGATCCGGCCTCCGGCATCGGCGGCTACTCGCTGATGGCGGAATCGGTCGCGCCTTTGATGCACGATCCCAACACGCGCGAAGGCCGCGACGGCCTCGGCCTCGACATGGACGACGAAGTCGTCGCGTCCGCGAACATCACCCGCTTCCGATTGCGTCCCGGTGATGAAACGAGCTGCCTGACGCTTTACAAGCCGACCAACCCGCGCATCATCGCGCCAGAGTCGAGGTTTCTCGAACAGCCCCGCTTCTCCTTCGCGTCCTCGGTCGCGAGCACGCCCGAAGAGCTGGTCAACCCGTGGCGCCTGCTCGATCGCAGGTTCGACGACGGCGCGATACCGGCGATCGCCGACCAGACGACGTTGATGTACGTCTTACATCTCGGCGTGGGCGACGACTTCGTATTCACTCCTGAGGGCCAGGCGCAAGTCACGCTGCGGATCGTCGGCGCGCTCGCCGACAGTGTGCTGCAATCGGAGCTGATCATCGGCGAGCAGAACTTCGTGCGTTTGTTCCCGCGACAGGAAGGCTACCGTGTGTGGATGATCGAAACCCCGGACGGCAACGCCGCCGGGGCAACGACGCATCTCGAAGACCGATTGTCGGATTACGGCATTGATGTCTTCGGTACCCGCGAACGCTGGGCGGCTTACCACCAGGTCGAGAATACTTACCTGGCCACGTTCCAGGCCCTCGGATCGCTCGGCCTGTTGCTGGGCACGATCGGCCTCGGTGCCGTGCTGGCGCGCAACGTACTCGAACGGCGGCGCGAGATGGGCTTGCTGGCGGCCGTCGGTTTTGCGCCATCGAATATCCGCAGCATGGTGTTGTCTGAAGGCCTGGCGCTGGTGATTGGCGGGCTGCTGATCGGCACCTTCTGCGCCGTGATCGCCATCCTGCCGGCACTCCGCGACCGCGCGCAGTCGCTGCCCATCGCGAGTCTCCTGGGGCTTCTGTTCGGCGTCATCGCGACTGGCGCTGTTGCCTCGCTGATCGCCATCAGGCTGACGACTCGCACGCCCGTAGTGGCCGCGATTAAGTCTGAATGAACGAAGAACCGGGAGCCGGGAGCCGGGAGCCGGGAACGAGAACCCATGAACACACGCACCTTTCTTGCAGTTGTCCTTTTGACTTTTTCATTGGTGGCGGCGCATGCCCAGTCTCCCGCGCCGTGGCCGCACTGGCGCGGACCCGCACGCGATGGCATCGCCTCGGCGTTCACCGTTCCCGCAACCTGGCCGGCGCAACTGACGAAGAAGTGGGAGGTCACCGTTGGCGCCGGTCATGCGTCGCCGGTGGTCGCCGGCACTCGCGTGATCCTGCATTCACGCCAGGGCAATCGGGAGATCGTTGCCGCCTACGATCTGGAAACCGGCAAGCAGCTGTGGCAGGACGGTATCGAAGCCCCGTACACGATGAACCCCGCAGCAACCGGCCACGGCCCCGGCCCGAAGTCGACGCCGGCCATCGCCGGCAACCGGGTGTTCACTTTCGGTATCAGCGGCATCTTCTCGGCACACGACCTCAACACCGGCAAGCTGCTGTGGCGTAAGAATGCGCCGCCGACGCCGCCCGAGTTCGGCACTGCCACGTCACCGCTCGTCGATGGCAACAACGTCATCGCATTTCTCGGCGGACAGAATGCGGGCGCCCTGACAGCGTTGGATGCGGGCACCGGCGCGGTGAAATGGGAATGGAAGGGCGACGGCCCCGGCTATTCGTCGCCGGTGATCGGAACCTTCAGCGGCACCAGGCAGGTGATCGTGCAATCACAGAACCGGCTGGTCAGCGTCGATGCCTCAACGGGCCAACTGTTATGGGAGTTGCCGATCAAGACACCGTACGAGCAGAACTCGGTGACGCCGCTGGTGTTGAACGACCTGGTGATCTATGCCGGCCTCGAGAACCCCACCATCGCGCTGCGAATCACGCGCACCGGCAACAAGTGGACGCCGACCCCGGCGTGGCGCAACGAAGACGTGTCGATGTATATGAGCTCGCCGGCGGTGAATGGCACCACGCTGTTCGGCCTGTCGAACAAGAACCGCGGCCAGTTCTTCGCGATCGACATCGCCACGGGCAAGACGCTGTGGACGACGAAGGGCCGCGAAGCCGAGAACGCGTCGATCGTGCGCGCCGGCGATTACCTGCTGCTGGCGACGACCAATAGCGAGCTGATTGTGGCCCGCGCGAGCGCGGCGCGGTATGAAGAAGTGAAGCGTTACGTCGTTGCCGACTCGGCGATGTGGGCCCATCCCGCCTTCGCGGGACGGACCATCATCGTCAAGGACGCGAACAGGCTTATTGCCTGGGCTTTGTAGCGGCGGGTTTCCGGCGTTCGCCGATCGCCCACAGATACGACGAGGTGCGCATGAACAACTGCCCGTCGGATACGGCGACGGTGCTCAGGCAATACGGCGCGCAGTCGTTCAACAGCCGGTTCGAAGAAATGATCTCGAACTTCGGGCCGGCCTTGTAGACCGTGGTCAGCCCTTCCTCTTCGGTGGTGACGTAAATCTTCCCGTCCGCGAGAATCGGCGACGCGCTGTAGGTGCCAGAGGGCAACCGCACCGGGCCGTACACCGTTTCGCCCGTCTTGACGTCGAGCGCAAACGCCACACCGGTGTCGCGCACCACGTAGAGCAGCTTGCCGTCGCTGACCGGCGTCGGCACGTCAGGTCCCTGCGCGAACTGCCACACCACATGCGTCTTGGCCACGTCGCCGCTGCCACCGGGCCTGATCGCGGTAAGCGGGTTGACCCGCGTCGGCGCGATGATCAGGTCGCCGACGATGGTCGGCGACGCGACGATGCGATAGGCGCCGTTGCGATCGGGATTCAACACGTCGGCGCGCCAGTATTCCTTGCCGGTTGCCGGATCGTGACCCGATACCACGTCGCCGCCGGTGATGATCAGTTCGGCGCGGCCATTCGCTTCAATCCACGCCGGCGTGATGTACGCATCCGGCGATTCGCGCACGGCCGGGTTCGGACGCTCGACCTTCCAGATCGTCTTGCCGGTCATCTTGTCGATCCTGAGGACGTATGACGGATCGTCCGTCTTCATGCCGTGCAACACCGGCACATACAAGGCGTCGCCCTTCAACAGCGGCGTGGACGCGTAGCCCCAGTTCAAACCGAACTTGCCGTAGTCAGCCTGGATGTTGCGGGCCCAGATTTCCTTGCCGCTGAAGTCGAACGCCTTCAACACGCCGAGGCCGGTCATCGCCCACACGAACTTGCCGTCGGTCACCGGCGACGGCGACGACATGTTCTGCTTGCGCTCCATGTGATTGGAGTCGGTGAGGGGGCGCTTCCAGGTCACCGTCTGCTTGTCGCGATCGATCGCCCACAGCTCGAGCACGCCGGTGTTGGTGCCGGTGGCGACGCTCAGGAAGATCGTGTTGCCCCAGATGATCGGCGTGGACCCGCTATACGCGGGCAGCGGCAGCTTCCACGCCACGTTCTTGGTCTCGACATTCGCGCACACGGTCGGCACGATCGGCCGGCCTTCGAAATTGGTGTTGGGATTGCGTTGGCCGCCGCCGGGCTTCTGCGCTTCCACCTCGGCCGATGGTCCCCCGACCGGGGGCGATGGCGACGCGAAGTCGGCCGTGCCCGCGCACGTAGCGCTCCACGTATCGGGCAGGTTCTTTTCGTTGCTGATGCCGTCGTTGTTCGGCCCGCGCCAGTTCGGCCAGTTCTGGGCCAGCAGGTCAATGCCGGCCAGCGCCGACACCATTGCCGTGGTGATCACTGCTTTACGCATACGCTCCCTATACACAAACGCCGTCGTCCTCGTTTACGCTCAAGCCTTCCAGCCTTCAGCCTTCAGGAGGGTGGCCTGAAATACAGGACCATTCCGGCGCCGACCGCAGTCAATAAGAATCCTACATACAACATCGGGTTTGGGGCGACTTTTGGCGGATGGAGAATCGCGGACGCAATCACGTTTATCAACGGCGCTCCGCCGAAGACGAGCGGCATGACGAGAAATGGGGTGCCTCCCGCCCTGAACGCGTAAGTAATGCACACGGCCCCGACCGCGCCAAGAGTGCCGGCGAGCGTCGCGGTGATCGTGCCGGTCATGTTGAAATCCCGCAGCTGTCCCTGTTGCGCCAAGGCAACGACCGGCACCAGGACGGCGATGAGGAAGTACGCCACACCAACGCACAACATCGCCTTCAAAGGATTACCTAGTGCGGTTTGACCACGATGCAGCGACGCTCCATAGAGCCCCCATGAAAGTGCCGCCCCAGCGGCGAGCGTTATCCAGGACATTCGGTGACTCCTTTAGCAATCAGTAATCAGCAATCAGCAATCAGAAACGGAACCGCACGCCAAGTTGCAACTGGCGTCCGCTGGTAACCGTATTCCGAATTCTTCCAAAGTTCCCCAGCACCGCTTCGCCGTCCGCCGATCCCGCGTATGCGACGAGATTCGGCACGCCGAAGTTGGCACGGTTGAAGATGTTGAACACCTCGAGACGGAATTCGAGTCCGGTGCCGGAGGTGGGCCGCACGTCCTTCGAAAACGCGACGTCGACCGTGCGCAGATCCGGACCTTCGAGCTCACCGCGGCCGACGTTGCCGAAGGTGCCTGCGGGCTGCAGCACGAACGCCTGCGGGTTGAACCATTGATCGGGATTGCCCGTGACCGCATTGTCGGCGGTGAAGCCGGTTGCGTAACTCGGGCGGTCGCGGCCGATGCCGGGACCCAGTGACGGCTGCCACTGCGATCGCGATCGATTGTTCTGCACGAACACCGTCAGCGGGTAACCACTGCGATACGTCGCGATCGCGGACACCCGCCATCCCGCCAACAGCGCGCCGCTCACCCCGGTGAGGTTGCTGCCAAACGGCAGATCCCACGTCGCGTTGGCCACCAGGTTGTGGCGCACGTTAAAGTCCGACGGGCCGCGGTTGTAACCCGGAATGAATTCCGGGAATGCCGACGTGGTGCCATTGGTGGCGTCCGAGAAGAACGTCGAGGCCTGCGTCGTGTCTTCGGAATCCGACCACGTGTACGACGCCTGCATGGACCAACCCGAAGAAAAGCGGCGGCGTGCATCGACGATGAAGGCCTTGTACCAGGAATCACCGTCCGACGTTTTCGCTTCGATGGTGGTCCACGCGGTGTTGCGGCGCGGCGCACCGGCCGGGAAGAATGGCAGGCCATCGGCGCCGATGATCGGCACCGCGGTGTTGAGATCGTTGCTTCGCAGCAGGTGCATGCCGCGCGAGCCGGCGTAGCCGAGCGTGATCGCGGTATCGGCCCCCAGCTCGCGTTGCACGTTCACGTTCCACACGTGAATCGATGGCGTCTCGACGTCCCATTGCACGGGGCGAATCGACAGGCCGGACGCGCGCTCGAACGGCGGGTTCGGGAACGTCGGCTGCTGATAGACGACGCGCGGGGTTTGCGGCGGATTGGTCACGGTGACGATCAGGTTCTGCGAGCTGTTGGTGGCGTAATACAACCCGTAGCCACCACGCACCGCGGTGCGGCCATCACCGGCGACGTCCCATGACGCGCCAAGTCGCGGCGAAAAATTGTCGTAGTCGGGATTTTCGTACAACCGGCCCGTCGTCGCGGTGCGATCGTCGAGCGTCAGCAAAGCGGCGTCGCGGCCGCCTTCATCCACCGGCATCGACATGAACTCGTAGCGAAGCCCGGCGGTCACGGTCAGGCGTGAATGCAGCCGGAATTCGTCCTGCAGATATCCACCCGCGATCCAGAACGGCCAGCGGCGCTCGAACGATGCCGATGGCGTCAGGCCGATGAAACTGGTCGGCGTATTGACGAGCAACGCGCGCAGGTTGGCAAACGTGTAGGTGCCGAGACTGAACGTCGGGTTCACCATGTCCTGGTTGTAGTGCTCAGCCAGCCCGCCCATGCGCAACAGGTGGCGGCCGCGGTTCCACACGACGTCGGCCTGCAGGCTGCTCACGTCCTGTCGCAAGCGCAGGTTGCCTGAGCTCTGGGTGCCGAAACGCTGCAACCCGCCGACGTCGATGTTGCCGATGAACGGCCGGCCGGAAACGAACGGCGGCAACGTCGTGTCGGCCTCGACGTCCTGGCCCACGCGCGTGCGGCTGTAGCCGAAGCGATACGTGCCGAGGAAGTTGGTCGTGTATGCCTGCTTGAGCTCGGTGGTGAAGAACTGGTTGTTCGACACGAACGTGCGTGGGAACTGCGGGTAGTCCGTCGGCAGCCGCTGATCGGCGTCATCGATCGTGTAACGCGCGAACCATTGCGTCGACGGCGAGAGGTTGTAATCGACGCGGCCTTGCAGGAAGTCCTGATCCAACTTCTGATCGAATTGAAAGCTGTGCAGCGCGGTGCCGTCGCCGAGGTTGGCGCCGTTCGGCGCCGGATATTCGTTGACATACGGCACGACGGCGGGATTCACACCGACGTTGACGAACGAGCCCGGGCTGGCCGCGTCGGGCAGGAGGCCCTGGCGCGCATTGAGATCCGGAACCGCGGACGTGATCGTCTTGCCGAGATTCTCACGCAGGCCCTCGTAGCCGACAAAGTAGAACAGCTTGTCCTGCCGCACCGGACCGCCGGCGGTGACGCCGAACTGGTTGCGCGTGAAGGGCGGCTTCTCGCCGGTGTCGAAATAATTTTTGGCGTCGAAGGCGTCGTTGCGATGGAACTCGAACGCGGTGCCGCGCAGGCTGTTGCTGCCCGACTTGGTGATGACGTTGATCTGGCCGCCGCTCATGCGTCCGAACTCAGCGCCATACGCGTTGGTCTCGACGCGGAATTCCTGCACCGTCTCGGTGCCCAGGGCCGTGCTCGCCGCACTGCCGGCCGGGCCGTTGGTCATGTCGTTGAGCAGCGTGCCGTCGAGCAGATACACGTTGGCGCGTGGATCCTGTCCATTCACGCTCATGCCGAGCCCGTGCGCCACCACCGAACCGCCGTCTCGAAACGGATACGGCGTCACGCCAGGCTGCAGGAACGCGAGGTCGGTGTAGTTGCGGCCGTTGAGGGGCAACTGCTCGATCGCCCGCTCATCGACGAGATAACTCAACTCGCCGGTGCGTGTATTGACGGGCGACGCCGCGCCCACCACGTTGACGGCCTCCACCACGCCGCCGATCTCGAGCGTGAAGTCCACGGACAACGCCTGGCCGACCGTGAGCGTGAGACCCTGCCGCGAGACCGGCTTGAAACCGGTGAGCTCGGCGCGCACGTCGTAGGTGCCCACCGGCAACGCCGCCAGGACAAACCGCCCGTCGGCATCGGTCACGGTCGTGCGCTCGACGCTTCGCTCGAGATGGCGCGCGGTGATGGTGGCGCCTGGAACGATGGCGCCGGTGGTGTCGTTGACGCGCCCGGCCATGGTGGCCGACGTTTGCGCGGATGCGAGGACAGGCAAGAGCGAAAAAACCAGGCTGAACACGGTCACCAGTCGCACGATAGACAACTCCCCGCAACATAGTACGCGCTCGCGCCTGCTCCCGTGTCGCCGTTTGTCCCTTCCTCCTGGGGGGCGAATCGCGGCCGTCTGTAAGGTTTCTCGTATACTACGCGCGGCCGGCGCGTATGGCGTGTCGTCCTAATACCCCTAGAGACATGCCTACACCCGGTCGCGCCTTGACTCCCCTGCAGTGGCTGATCTGCGCCATTGCCGCTCTCGGTTTCGCCTTCGACATCTACGAGATCCTGATGGCCCCCCTCGTGGTGGGACCCGCGATCGGTGAACTGACCGGCGCCAGGCCCGGCTCGCCGGAGGCGAACTTCTGGGTGGGCATGTTTTTCTGGGTGCCCGCGCTCGTCGGCGGCGCCTTCGGTCTGGTCGGCGGTTACCTCACCGATCGCTTCGGCCGCCGCAGCGTGCTGGTGTGGAGCATCCTGCTCTACGCGCTGTCGGCATTCGCCGCCGGCTTCGCAACCAACATCTACATGCTCTTGTTCCTGCGATCGACCACTTACATCGGCGTCTTCGTCGAGTTCGTTGCCGCGGTCGCATGGATCGCCGAGATCTTCCCCGACGCGCGCCAGCGTGAAAAGGCGCTCGGCTACACGCAGGCGTTTTCGTCGATTGGCGGCCTGATGGTCACCGGCGCGTATTACATCGCCGTCACGTACGGTCCGTCATTTCCGGCGATCGCCGGCGGACACGCGCCGTGGCGCTATACGTTGATCTCCGGCGTCATCCCGGCGCTGCCGCTGATCATCATTCGCCCGTTCCTGCCGGAGTCGCCGGCATGGCAGCAGAAGCGCGCGGCCGGTACGCTGAAGCGGCCATCGATCGCGCAGCTCTTCACGCCTGAACTCCGGCGCACCACCATCGTCACGACGTTGATGTTCGCGTTTGCGTATGGCGCCGCGTTCGGTGCCATCCAACAGATGCCGCGCATCGTCCCCGGCATCGAGGAAGTGCGCGTGCTGCCGCCGGCGCAGATTCAACAGACGGCGAGCCAGGTGCAGGCGTATCAGGAGTTCGGCGGCCTTGCGGGCCGATTCCTGCTCGCCGTGCTCGCGTTGTACATCGTGTCGCGGCGATCGCTGATTCGCGTGTTCCAGATCCCGGGACTGCTCGTGATGCCGCTCGTCTTTTATTTCGGCCCCTCGACCAGTCTCGAGCTCACGAAATGGGGAATGTTTGCCGCCGGCGTGTTCACGGTCGGTCAACTGAGTTTCTGGGGGAACTACCTGCCGCGCGTCTATCCGACGCACCTGCGCGGCACGGGTGAAGGCTTCGCGGCGAACATCGGCGGCCGCATGCTCGGCACCGGCTTCGCGTTCGTAACCACGACACTCACCAATTACGCGCCCGGCTCGTCACCACAGATGCGGCTCGCGTTCGCGGCGACGGTCGTCGGCACCTTCGTTTATCTCGCCGGATTGATTTGCAGCTTCTTCCTGCCCGAGCCGAAGGGTGAAGATCTCCCCGAATAGCCTCGTCGTTCTCGCCCTGGTTCTCGCCCTGAGCGAGATTGGTGCCGATCAACAGAGCGGCACGACCCAGATCGAAGGGCCTGCCCTGAGCGAGATTGGTGCCGTTCAACAGAGCGGCACCAATCGAGTCGAAGGGTGGCCGCAGTTTCGCGGACCGGGCTCGACTGGTGTTGCGGAAACCTCCGGGGCCCCGGAAACATGGAGCACCACACAGAACGTGAAGTGGAAGACGGCGATACCAGGTCAGGGCTGGTCGTCGCCGATCGCGTGGGGCGATCGTGTGTTTGTCACGTCGGTGGTACCTGACGGCGCAATCGAAACCCCCAAGCGCGGCCTCTACTTTCAGGGCGAGCGGCCCGCGCCGACGACGCCTCACCGCTACATGGTCTACGCGATCGATTTCGCGACCGGCAAGATCGTCTGGGAGCGGGAAGCGGCTCGCCGCGTGCCGCCCGGCGCGCGCCATCTGAAGAACACTTTCGCGTCTGAAACGCCCGCCACCGACGGCAGGCGCGTCTATGCGGCATTCGGCAACGTCGGCATCTACGCATTCGATTTCGACGGCAAGCCGCTCTGGACGTTTGTCATCGATGCCAAGCCGACGCGCAATGGCTGGGGCACCGCGTCCTCACCCGTTGTTCACGACGGCCGCGTGTATTTCGTCAACGACAACGAAGCAGCGTCGTGGCTGGTTGCGCTCGATGCCGCGACCGGGACGCCAATCTGGAAGATCGAGCGGCCGGCAGAGACGAACTGGGCAACGCCGTTGATCTGGCGCAACGCGTTGCGGACCGAGATCGTAATCAACGGGACGAGCGCGATTCGCTCGTATGCACTCGACGGTACGGAGTTGTGGCAGCTGCGGCCTTCGTCGACGCACGTCATCCCAACACCGTTCGCGCACGGCGGATTGCTATTCGTATCGTCGGGATACGTCGGCGATTCGAACCGGCCCGTATATGCGATCAAGCCCGGCGGCTCCGGGAACATTTCGCTCAAACCCGGCGAGACGTCGAATGCATTTATCGCGTGGGCCCTGCCGCAAGGCGGCACTTACAACACCTCGGCGATCGTCTATCGCGATCGTTACTACACGTTGTTCGATCGCGGCTTCTTCACAAGCCACGACGCAAAGACCGGCAAGGAGATCTACACCAAGGTGCGGCTCGACCCGACCGCCAGCGGCTTCACCGCGGCTCCCTGGGCCTACAACGGAAAGATCTTCGCGATGAGCGAGGATGGAACGACTTACGTGATCGAAGCCGGGGACGAATTCAGGGTCATCGGCAAGAACGTGCTCGATGAATTCACGATGGCGTCCCCAGCCATTCATCGCGGCAGCCTGCTGATCCGGACTGCGACTACGCTGTATAACATCTCGAACCAATGACCCTCGGCGCCGGCGCTCGCCTCGGCCCGTATGAAATCGTCGCCCCGCTCGGCGCCGGCGGCATGGGCGAGGTCTATCGCGCGAAGGATTCGCGTCTCAATCGCACGGTCGCAATCAAGGTACTGGCTGAAGATGCGGCGAACGACAGCGACCGCCGTGAGCGCTTCGAGCGCGAAGCGAAGGCGATCTCCGCGCTCGATCATCCCAACATCTGCCCGCTTTACGACGTCGGCGATCATCAGGGCACCTACTTCCTGGTGATGCCGTGTCTCGAGGGCGAAACGCTCGCCGATCGGCTGACACGGGGACCCGTCCCGGTCGACCAGGCGATCAAGACCGCCATCGAAATCGCCACTGCGCTCGACGTCGCGCACCGTCACGGCATCATCCATCGCGATCTCAAGCCCGGCAACATCATGCTCACGAAGGCTGGCGTCAAGCTGCTCGACTTCGGCCTGGCGAAGCTGAAGAAGGCCGAAGGCCCGCTCGGCGAGACGACGATGGTGAAAGGCACCGGCGTCGGGACGCTGCTGGGCACGATGCCCTACATGTCGCCGGAACAGATCGAAGGCCGCGATGTCGATGCGCGGAGTGACATCTTCTCGTTCGGCGCGGTGATCTACGAACTAATCACCGGCGAGCGTGCGTTCAAGGGCGACACCGCGGCGAGTGTCATCGGCGCGATCATGAAGGACCAGCCGCCGCCGATCACGTCGCGGCAACCGCTCACGCCTGCGGCACTGGATCACGTCGTTGCCACGTGTCTGGAGAAGGATCCTGAGGAGCGCTGGCAATCCGCGGCCGACATCGCGCGCGAGCTGAAGTGGATCGCGCACGCGCCGCTTGCGCCGACCACCGCGCAGCCGCGCACCATGCGCCGTTCCTGGCTACCGGCCGCTCTTGGTGCTGTCGGCGGCGCCGCCAAAGTCGCCGCCGCCTCGATCGGCCTGCCGAGGGCCG
>DASVFC010000085.1:0-2996 GCA_036380235.1 Vicinamibacterales bacterium | reverse complement strand
CCGTCGCGCCCGCTCTACGCCATAGGCGATCATGAACAACGCAAATGCGGCCGCCGCCACCAGGCCGCCGACGAAGCCGCCGCCGGGATCGTTATGGCCGCGCACGAGCAGGAACAACGCAAACAGCAACATCAGCGGCATCAACAGGCGGACCCCGGTTCGAAAGATCGCCGAGGTGACCATCGTCGCGTCCGACGGCGGCGCGGCCCCGGGCTGTCCGGTCACAACGCGAATCAGCGCGCGCACGCCGATCGCTGCCGTGGCCAGCACCGTGATCTCGCCGAGCGTGTCGAAGGCGCGGAAGTCGACCAGGATAACGTTGACAATGTTGCGGCCGTGCGCAAGCGTCGGCGCAAACTCGACAAAGTATTCGCGCAGCCGCGCCGCGGTGGCGGTGGTCGACACCGACAGCACCAGCGCGCCGATCAAAACGCCATTGCCGGCGCCAATCAGCAGATCGCGCGCGCGATCGAGCGGCGGCGTCAGCGTACCGAGGTTCCGGAAATGCCGGAAGACGAGCACGTAGATGATCACGGTGAGCGTCTCGACGGAGAACTGCGTCATCGCGAGATCGGGGCTTCCGTACAAGAGGAACGTCACGGCAACGCCGTAACCAACCACTCCCAATGACAGCACCGCGGCCATCGTCGACTTGGCAAACGTCGCCGACACCGCCCCGAATATGATCACCACCACCACGAGCGCCTCGTGCACGCGGATCTCGGTACGCGGTACCGGTGTGCTGTCAGTGGACGCGGTCCAGAGCGAGGTTCCGGCAACCAGGAACGTCGTGGTCACGATCGTCATGACGTACCAGCGCAGCGACGCGCTGTGCAGCGGCGGGCCGATGACGCGGCTGACGGAATCGAGCGCGGCGAGGCCGCCGGTGTAGAGGTGCTCGGTGCCGACGCGCGCCCGCCAGGCGGCGGCGCGAACGCGATCGCGTTGCGTGTAGATGAACGCTACGGCCGCCAGCGTCAACAGGCTGAGGAACAGCGGCATCGAGAACCCGTGCCAGATCGCCAGCGACACGTCTGCTGGTGCCTGCAACACCGATCGCGACGCCGCGGTAATCGGCACGTCGATCAACCACGGCGCAAGCCCAACAGCGAGGCTGGTCACTGCGAGCATCAGCGGCGGCAGGGTAAGTGCCCAACCGGCCTCCTGCGCTTTGATCGAAGGTCTGCCTTGAAACGGGACGACGCCCGCGAGTAATCCGGCGAGACCCAACAGGATGCTGGCAGCAACGATCGCCGCCAACGCCCACCATTGTTGTGCGTGCAGCAGTGCTTCGTAGGCGCCATCCTTGGCGATGAAGCCAGCTGTCAGCGGTACACCGGCCATTGACAGCGCCGCCGCGCCGCCGGCGAATGCGGTCAGCGGCATCGAGCGGCGTAACCCGGAAAGCACGGTGATGTCGCGCGTGCCGGTTTCGTGATCGATCGCACCGGCGACGAGAAATAGCGCGCCCTTATAACACGCGTGGGCCACGAGGTACACCAGGGCCGCGGTGATCGCCTCGCGCGTGCCGATGCCGAGTAGCATCGTCAACACCCCCAGCGCGCTGACGGTGGAATAGGCGAGGATGCGCTTGAGATCGGTTTCCTGCACGGAGCGATAGGCGCCGACGAGCATCGTGACGGCGCCCACCACGGTCACGCTTGTCGTCCACAGCGCCGTCGCCCCGAGGATCGGCGTCATCCGCGCAATCAGATAGACGCCCGCCTTCACCATCGTCGCCGAGTGCAGGTACGCGCTCACCGGCGTCGGCGCCGCCATCGCGTTCGGCAGCCAGAAGTGAAACGGCACTTGCGCCGATTTCGTGAACGCCGCGAGCAGGACGAGGACGGCGGCGTATGGATACAACGGATGCGCGGCAATCGAGTCCCCGCTTGCCGCCATCGCGGCGAGACTCGCCGTGCCCGTGATCTGGATGAGCAATACCCCGGCAGCGAGGAGCGCCAGGCCGCCGCCACCAGTGACAATCAGAGCCTGCAGCGCCGCCGCCCGCGCCTCTTCGCGTTCGTGATCGAACCCGATCAACAGGAACGACGTGAACCCCGTTAATTCCCAGAATACAAAGAGCGTGAGAATGTTATCGCTGAGCGCGACGCCGAGCATGGCGCCCATGAACGCGACGAGCGAGGCATAGAAACGCAGCTTTCCTGGATGATGCCCGAGATACGCGTTTGCGTAGAGCGCGACGAGCGCGCCGATGCTGGTAATCAGGAAGGCGAACAGCAGTCCGAGGCCGTCAAAATTGAACGACAACGAGAGCCCGAGCGACGGCGCCCAGCCAACTTCAACTACACCGGGAGCCGACATGACGGACGACGACACCTAGTGATGCTACTGCATCAAATTGCCGGCGCGTTGCTTCTCTCGCCTACGCGCGGCGCTGGATCTGAATGACCTGGGTCTGTGGTTTGGCGGTCGTGCACTTTTCGCCGGAGGCGCAGCGCGCGCACGGCGCGCCCGCGGTCGGCCTGGAGAAGTACGGGCCAACGATCCGCCGAATCAGGATGCCCGCCGCCCCGATCGCGATGCCGCTGACGATCAACGTCTGGATCAAGTCCGGGCTCATGATACCCCTGCCAGGCGAACCAGTTGGTACGTGATGCCGGCGGCAATATACGCGAGCGTCGACATGTAACCGAGTTGCAGCAACGCGTACTTAGTGCTGCCCGTTTCGCGGCGCGTCACTGCCAGCGTCGGCAGGCACTGCATGGCGAGCACGAAGAACACCAGCGCCGCGGCGCATGTCGCCGGCGTGAACAACAACGTCCCATCATCGCGCGTCATCGCGCGGATGCGCTCGACGACACCGGCGTCGACGTCGGCGTCGCCGTTGCCGCCCTCGAGGACTGACATCGTCGACACGAAGACTTCACGCGCCATGAAGCTGCTGACCACGCCGAGCGTCAACTGCCAATCAAAGCCGAGCGGCGCGAAGGCGGGTTCCATGAAACGGCCGATGCGTCCCGCGAAGCTGTTGG
>DASVFC010000084.1:0-15390 GCA_036380235.1 Vicinamibacterales bacterium | reverse complement strand
GATCGACGCGGAGCTCGACACGGGCTACGACCTCGCGACCAGGCACCACGTGCAGATGCTGCTCACCACCGGCGAAACGCTGACCGGCAAGGTGGTGGTGTTTCGCCCTCCCGGCCACGATCGCCTGAGTGATTACGCGCGCGTCGAGGAGCAGTTTCGCTTTCTGGAGCTGACGGATCGCGCGCTCCTGATCAATTCCGCCCACATCGTGGCACTGACCGAGGTACCCACTTGAACGCCGTCGACGGTCTATTGAAAACCATGGTGGAACGCACCGGCCGGGGCCTTCGCCTCGCCACCGGCACGCCGGCGCGCGTGCTGACCAGCGCGGGTCAGGCGCAGGATGCGTCGCCGCACGCGATGACGCGCCAGGAGATTCTGCAGCTGGTCGTCCCGATCATGCCGGAGCACGCGCGGCGGCGGCTGCCACAAGAACAGTCGGTCGACTTCGAATACAACTCGCCCAGCGGACCGTTCACCGTCACCGTGCTGCGAAACGGGTCGGAGATCGTCGTGAATATCGTCCCCGATGCGCACGCAATGGCCGCCGCTACCCCGCCCGCCGCGACAACGCCGCAGGTGACTGCGGCCTCCACGAGCGTGCCGGCGGCGACCACGAGCGTGCCGCCGGCCACCACGACCACTGCGGCGCCGGCGAGCGAACGCCCTCATGCGCCGTCCACGACAGTCGCTTCGACCGACCACGGCAGCGGCAACGCCATCGACCGCCTGTTCCGTTTGATGATCGAGTCGAAATCGTCGGACCTGCATCTCTCGACCGGCATGCCGCCGCTGGTCCGCAAGGACGGCCGTATACAACCGCTCGAGGAGGGCGCCGCGCCGTTCAGTCACGAAGAGATCGTGGCGCTGATGGAGCCCATCACCCCGCAGCCCAACCGGGCCGAGTTCGCGCAGCGCAACGACACTGACTTTGCCTACGAAATCAAGGGCCTGGCCCGCTTTCGCGCCAACATGTTCACCGATCGCAAGGGCCGTGGCGCCGTCTTCCGCGTCATTCCCGCGAAGATTTTGTCGGCCGAAGACCTCGGCCTCTCACCGCACATCCTCAAGTTGTGCAAATTGAACAAGGGCCTCGTGCTGGTGACCGGCCCCACCGGATCCGGCAAATCGACAACGCTGTGCGCGATGATCGATTACATCAATCGCACCCGGACCGACCACATCATCACGATCGAGGATCCGATCGAGTTCGTTCACGAAAACAAGGGATGCCTGATCAATCAGCGCGAGGTCGGCACCCACACCGGCGGGTTCAAGGCTGCCCTCCGCGCCGCGATGCGCGAAGACCCCGACATCATCCTCGTCGGCGAGTTGCGCGACCTCGAAACGGTCGCGATCGCAATCGAAACGGCGGAGACCGGACACCTCGTGTTCGGCACGCTGCACACCACGACCGCCGCGTCGACGGTCGACAGGGTGATCGATCAGTTTCCGACCGAGCAGCAAGCGCAGATCCGCATCATGCTGTCGGAATCGCTGAAGGGCGTGATCGCCCAGAACCTGTGTCGCAAGATCGGCGGCGGCCGCGCCGCAGCCCTCGAGGTGCTCCTGATCAACAGCGCTATCGCGAATTTGATTCGAGAAGCGAAGACGTTCCAGATTCCGTCGATGATGCAGGTCGGCCGCGCTCACGGTATGGTGGCGCTCAACGATGCGTTGATGGATCTCGTATCGAAGAAGCTTGTCGAGCCCGAGGAGGCGTATCTGAAAGCGGTCGACAAAGCCGCGTTCGAGGGCCTCTTGAAGCGGGCGAATATCGACACGAAATTTGTCAGCTCGGTGGTAGCGTAATCAGCGCGCTTCAGAGATGCGGTACTACGAACTCCGCGAAATCGTCATCGTCTTCGGACGCTCCGCATCGTAATTTCACCGCGGTAATGCGGATGCGCAGCCGCAAGCCGTCATAGCTGGACAACCACAGCCGGCTGCCCGGAACCAACCATTGAGGCCACACCGTGGTCCGGCTGATCAACCGCAAGCGCCCGGTGGATCGATGCGAGTTGACCGAATAGAGCACGGTGATCGTATGCATTCGGTCGGTAGACGTCAGCAGGCCACTGAGGCCCACGCGCATACGTGGTCTGTGGAACGGCTGTGGGCGGCGCCGGTCGCCGTTGCGGGCGTCGTTGTGAACGGCAGGTTGGCTATCGCGTGACTGATCATCCACCGCGCGGTCCGGCTTCATAATCAGAACTGGCGGGCTCATCTCGACCGACCACTCGTAGCGGCAGCGGCTGCATACGAGTCCCACTTCTGTCCGGTCTTCAGCGAGCGTGCGAACCTTCGAGGGCATTGCTGTGCTCGCACTGCATTTGAGGCACTCTCTCGGAAAGCGGACGATGTTCGTAAGCCGTTCCCGCGTCACCGTTCAACAGTTACACCAACCGTTCTCGTGCTCAAGCGCGGCAATTGGTTGTCCGCGGGTTGCTCCGAACAAGTGTTGTCGTGTCGGCGACGAATGTCGTAAGCTCGCGCACCATCGCGCATTGCCGGTGAAGAGGATCGAATGAGAATCCCTGACTTTCGCCACGTTCCCAAGAAGTTGTTTGATACCGGCCTGTTCGACCTCAAGACTCATCACGGTCAGGGCGCCTTCGTGGATGCGTGCGTGTGCGCGCTGCACGGGCTGGACGAAAACTTCGGCCACCTCAAGAAGAAGCCGGGCCAAACCCAGGTCCACGGCCATGGCGAAGACGCCACGCTTTACAAGTTCGACGACGGGACGGCGCAAGCCGTCGATTTCATCGCCGGTGCCGGCGGACCGAATCCGCAACCCGGATGGGGCGTCGACAGTAACGGGCCGATTTACAAACATGCTGACTGGCTGGATCCAACCCTGCATGTGGCATCGGCTCCGCCGCCACCACCACCGGTTGTTTCATTTCCCTACCCGGATGAGAGTTCGTGTGGGAGAGCGTTCCAGGAACGTATCAGGAAGGCGTATCAGGATGCCGGCCGGCGCTTTCCGGACGCGAACGATCACGACGGATTCAGGCATTTTGTGCGGTACGGCTATAGCGCGCACGAAATGCCGGAGGCACAGGCGGCCGACAAACACGTTGCCGAATTGCGCGCACAGCTGGGTGTGTGAACGGTACGCGCAGCGAACGCCTAACGACAAACGGAAACGAAGATCTGTCGAGCGAGGGAGCGATCGATCTTCGTTTCGTCGTTACGCGCCGGAATCGTCGGCGAAGACTTCCGCGACGTCGACGGCCGCCGCGCGCTGCGCCGGCAACCACGACGCAATCACGCCGACGGCGACGATCCCCGCCGCCGCGCCCGCGAACGTCGCCGGATCGGTTGGCGGCACGCCGACGAGCAGCCCTTGCAAGCCTCGCGTGGTGAGCCAGGCAACGAGCATCCCGCCGACCACTCCAATCGCCGTCAGGATGATCGCCTGACGCACCACCAGCCAGCGCACCCGCGCCGTGGTTGATCCAAGCGCCACTCGGATCGCGTATTCACGCCGGCGCAGGCTCGACGTCAGCGCCAGGACCGCATAAATTCCGAACGCACACAGGACGACAGCGACCACGGCGAATGTTCCCAGCACGAAGAGCACGAGCCGCCGCGTTGCCTGTTGCGTCGTCACCAGCGCGCTCAGCGTCGACAGGTTCGTGACCGCCAGAGTGGAATCGACGTCGAGCAGCGCTGCGCGCAGATCGGTCTCCGCGACCATGCGTCCCGGCGCCGTTTTGAAGATGAAGTGCCGTGTCGGCCACGAGTACTGCCGGCTGGACCCGAACGCCGTCGGCATCACCTCCATTCCGGGACCGTGCTGCCTGACATCCGACATGATTCCGACGACGGTCATCCATTGCTGGCTCGGCGCCACGCCGACGAAAATGCGGGCGCCGAGCGCGTCGCCCTCTGGCCAGAACTTCTTCGCCATCGTCTCGTTGATCACGAGCGTGCGCTCCGATCCGACGATGTCACCGGCGTCGAGGGCACGACCCGAAAGCATCCGGAGACCGAGGAGTTCTGTGAAGTTGGGTGCAACGGACATGTAATGGATCGGCGCGCCGTTCTCCTCGCGGCCCTCGATGTACAGGCCGGCACCCATGCCGCCGTTGATTGGGATGCCAATGGACGCGGTCGCCTCTTCGACACCCGGAACGGCCGACAAGCGCTCGAGCATGGTTCGTTCGAACTGCACCTGCGCCGCCGCACTCGCGTAGCGCGATCCAGCCAGGTTCACCGCGAACGCGCTCAACCGGTCGGGATCGAAACCGAGCGGCGTCGACGCCAGATGGCTCAGCGTCCGGCCAAGTAACCCGGCGCCCACGATCAGGACGAGCGCGAGTGCGGCCTGCGCCGCGGTCAGGCCCATGCGAAGCCGGGCGCTCGCCGCATCCCCGGCACTGCCACGCGAGCCGCGCAGCGGATCCTCGCCGGCCCGCGCCCTCAACGTCAGGTGCGGCATCACGCCCGCGGCAGCGCCGACGATGGTGCCGAGACCGATCGTGATGGCGGCAATTGCCGGCGTCAGATCGATCGACGCGAGGCCCGGCAGAAAGTATGGCTGGTAAGTTCGCAACGTGGAGATCAGCACCGTCGACAATGCGGCGCCGGCGACGGATCCCGCCAAGGCGAGCACCGTGCTTTCGCCCAGGCGCTCCGCAGCAACGCGACGATGACTCGCGCCGAGTGCGAGCTTGACCGCGGTCTGCCGCCGCAGGCCAATGGCCCGGACAGCAGCCAACCCGGCAATGTTGGCCGTCACGATTAACAACAGCAGAAGCGTGGCGGCGCCGACGCCGCGTATCACCGTGATCGACGAACCCAGGATCCGCTCACGCAGCGGCGTCGCGACGAGCGTCTGTCCGCCGGGGACATTCTTGTGCTCCGCAGCCATCCGCGCTGAGAACACGCTGAGATGCGCGGCGACATCGTCCAGAGATGCACCAGGCGCGCGACGTGCGGCCACCTGCAGCTGCCGTCTGGCGCGGTAGGGATCGGCCAAGAGTGCCGCGGGATCAAGCCGCATCCAGATCTCGCCGGCCGTGTTGCCAGGTGCGACAAAGGCGCGAGACATCACCCCGATAACGAAGAAGTCCTGGCCGTTGAGCGTCAGATGCCTGCCGATCGCCGCCTGGTCGGCGTTCAGTCTCTGCTGCCAGAAGTTCCAGCTGACGATGACGGCGTTGGTTTCATCTGCATTCCAGAGACGGCCCGTTATGGGAGCAACACCGAGCGTCGCAAAATAGTTTGCCTCGACGAGGCCGACGGGGACGGAATAGACACCGTCGCCCGTGGTGTACGAGGCCGTAGCGTTCCGCCACGCGGTGATCTCGCTGAGCGGTGGCGCGCTGGCGCGCAGGTCATACAGCGTGTGGATGTTCACCGGCCCGACGCCGTTGGTTGTTGAGGTATTCAGCACCACCAGCGACCCGTCGTCGCGGAATGGCAGCGGGTCGAAGAGCGCCGGCTTGACCACGGCGCCGGCGGTGGCCGCTGCGCCGACAGCGAGCATCAGCGTCAGCACGAACGTGATGGCGTAGAGCGGGCTCCGCCGCAACCCTCGGATAGATCCAACGGCACCGATCTCAGCGAGCCGGCTGATTCGCTTTAGCATGTCGACCTCGTTGTACGCGCGGCCATGCCGCGGGCGCCGGCGCACACGCTCGACGCGACACGAGAATCGAATGACTTCTGTCGAATGTCAACAAGATGGGGCCGAGCCACAACGTTTTGCGGGGGCGAACATCGTGACCAGTGTTGCTGCGACAGCCCGCAGCTTGCGCGCGCCGCCACATTCAGCTCGTGCGCGGTTGCCGCACGCGGTCGCTACTTGAAGTCGCGAATCTTGTAGGTGTCGCGCAGGATTCGCCCGCGCGCCGCAACGATGCTTTTGCCGTCGGCCGACAGCGCGCCGCGAATAAACACGTCGTAATGGTTGCCCAGGTCGGTCAAGCGCTTCGGTGACCCGCCGGCCAGCGAGAAGAAGAACAGATTGAATCGCTCGTTGGACGACGCGATGATGCCGGAGCTATCCCTGGCCCAGGTCAGTACGCCCGTGCCGCTGGCGGTCGGCATCGCGAACAGCGATCGCAAGGGCGAGCTGCCATCCATCGGCACGACCGAGATCATGGGCGTCATCGATGTCGCATTGACGGATCCGTTGTAGACCCCCCCGAGCCACTTACCGTCAGGCGACACCGCTGCGCGATCGAACTGTCGCGCAATTTCGAGCGGTTGCCCCCCATCGACCGGAATACGCCATGTTGACGGCCCCGTCGAGCCGTACGACGTGCAGATGATGTAACGCCCGTCAGGCGTTAACGACAGCCAGTTCGGCGACGCGATTTCCGCTGCCAGCTTCTGATCGCGCCCATCAATGGTCATCGTCCAGATACCGAACTTGCCGTCGTTCGGAGACATAAAGGCGATCATCGATTCGTCGGGCGAGACTGCCGGCAGCGTGCTTTCGCGGTCGCTGGTCAACACCGTGCGGCGGCTGCCGTCGGCGGCGAGCCGCATGACCTGCGCGCGACCGTTCACCATGGTTGTAGCAATGTAGGAACCATCACGTAACTGGGCGAGGCCCTGGAACCCGTCGAACCGCTCGGACGGGATGCGCGTGAGCGGCGAGCCGTCGAGCGGCACGTGATAGAGCTGCGCCTGCAGGTCCTGGCCCACGGCAACCAGTTCGCCAGCGGCGGTGACGGATGACTGCCGGTAATCGAGCAGATCGCTGGTGATCGGCCGCGGCGCGCCATCGGGAAACGGCTTCAGCCACAGCTGACCGTTGTCGCTGCCGAGCGCCACAAAGGGCCGGCGCACGAACACGATTCCTGATCCGTCCGGCAGCCACTGGGTATGTGCGATGTCGTTCGGGAGCGTCAGCAACTCGCGCGCCTGGCCGGAGGCCGCATCGAAGGCGATTAGCATCGCCGTGTTGGTGCGGCGATTACGGACGGACGCCGTTATCGTGCGGCCATCCGGCGACCACGAGGGCGCGACGAAGAACCCCGGTGTGAAAGCTTCGGGAGCCTGACGTGTGGCGAGAATCCGCTCGCTGGTTCCGTCGGCGCTCGCGATCATCAACGCGCTCGACTCCGAATCGGGATACTGCTCCCGGTAAAAGGCCAGCTGCGCCCCACCCGGTGCGAAGGTCACGGGCGTGACGATGCGGTTCAAGATTATTCGCGGCTCGCCGCCATCGCGGGAGATGGCGTAGAGACGGCCGGCGCCGAAGCCGACCCCTCGGAGCGTGTAGTACACGTCCCGCCCGTCCGGTGACATCTTCACACCGTAGAATGCGTAGCGTCCCTCCGGGACCAGCCGCCGGTCCTGCCCCGACTTCAGGTCGCGGATCCACAGCTCTTGCCGGCTGCCGACGGCTTCGATGTGCGCCAGGTACGCGCCATCGGCCGAAATTGCCGAATCGATCGTGTTCCCGCTCGTCGTCAAGCGCTCGATCGAGATGCGCGGCGCTGCCGCCGCTTGTTCAGGAATCGTCGTTGCAGGCCGGCGTCCGAACGGTACGAACGCAACGATCGCGATCGCCACCGCTGCGGCGGCCCACACGAGCGGAGCGCGCCATCGCCGCGCCGCGCTCGTCGCAGGCAACGGGGTTGATGGCGCCGGCGTCAATCCCGATTCGAGCTGGCGGCGAACGTCGCGCAGATCGATCGCCAGCTCCTTCATGGTCTGGTAGCGATCGTCGGGGTCCTTGGCCAGGCACTTGCGAACAACGCGGCTGAGATCGGCCGGGGCCGCAGGAGCGCGGACCGCGATCGGCGGCGGATCCGCGGTGATGACCTGGTTCATGCGTTCGACCGCCGATGGCGCATCGAAGGCTGGCGCGCCGGTGATGCATTCGTAGAGCACGCAACCGAAGGCAAACACGTCGCTGCGCTGATCGGCGGCGAGCCCGCGCGCCTGCTCGGGCGACATGTAGCCCGAGGTGCCGACCATCATGCCGGCGTCGGTGAGCGCCGCACGCGTCGCGTCCCCGGCGGCTGCGTCGGGATCGGTCGAGCGCAGCTTGGCGACACCGAAGTCCAGCACCTTGGCGTAGCCGTTGTTGCCGATCATGATGTTCTCGGGCTTGACGTCGCGGTGCACGACGCCGGCGGCGTGCGCGGCGCCCAACGCATCGCACACCTGGAGTAACCAATCGATGGTGCGTTTCAATTCAGGGCGGCCACTGTCGAGAACGCCGCGCAGGTTGCGGCCGTCCACCAGTTCCATCGCGATGTAGTGGACCGGGTCGGTGCCGATCTCGTAAATCGCGATGAGATGCGGGTGGTTGAGGGCCGAGGCGGCGCGCGCTTCCTGCATGAACCGTTCGACGCGGCTGCGATCGCGCGTCAGGTCGGGCGGCAGGATCTTGATGGCCAGGTCACGGCCGAGCGAAGCATCTCGAGCCCGATACACTTCGCCCATGCCGCCGCGCCCCAGGAGATCGAGGACCTGGTAGCGGCCGAGCGGCCGGCTGGAGAACTCACCCGTCATTCGAGACGTATCTTAGCTGGTGCAGGCGCGAGGCGACATTTCCCCGCAACGCGTTGCAGTCGGATAGACTCCAGCGTGGAGCGGCGCCCCCCACCCCCGCCGGCTCATTGAAGGAGTTCGCATGGACATCACCAAACGGCACGTCGGCGACGTGACGATTCTCGATCTCAAAGGCAAGCTGACGATCGGCGACGGCGCCGAAGTCCTCCGCGACACGGTGGCCAGCGTCGTGTTCCAGGGGGAGCGGAAGATTCTCTTGAACCTGGCCGGCGTGCCGTACTTGGACAGCGGCGGGCTTGGCGAGCTCGTTCGCTGCTCGGTAATTACCGGCAGGGCGTCTGGCGCCGTCAAACTGGTCAACCTGACCAGCAGGATCACCGACCTGTTATCGATCACCAAGCTCTCGAACGTATTCGACACCTTCGATTCGGAACCCGAAGCACTCGCCAGCTTTCAATAAGACCGTTACTCGCTGCCGTCGGCGCGGCCGACGTCAACGAACAGCTCGCCCTCTTCGCGGGAGACACGCACCGTCCATGGATTGCAGCAGACCTCGCAATCCTGGATGTAGCTCCCGCGGACGTCGAGCTCGACGAAGATTTCCACCTCTTCGCCACAATACGGGCACGTCACCACGCGGGTATCGTCGGTTTTCATCTGCCAACCTATAGAGTAGTCTGTCGCGCATGATTACCCGACGCGACTTCCTGAAAACGACTTCAACCTCGATCGCGGCGGTCGGCCCGCTTGCCACCATGGCGGCACCCGCTGAAGCGCGATCCGCCGAGCTGTGGTTCCAGCGATCGGTCAAGCCCGTCGTCATCTCCGACTATTCGGGATGGGAATTCAAAAATGGCGGCAAGGAGAATGCTGTCGAATGCGCGTTTCGCCTGATTACGGAAGGCAAAGACGTGCTCGAGGCATTGATCTCCGGCGTCAACATTCCGGAGCTCGATCCGCTCGAAACCGGTATCGGCTACGGCGCGCTGCCCAACGCCGATGGCGTGGTCGAGCTCGATGCGTCCTGCATGCATGGACCGAAGAAACGCGCCGGCGCCGTCGCTTCGCTGCAGGGCGTACGCACGCCGTCGCTCGTGGCCAGGGCCGTGATGGATTACACCGACCATCACCTGCTCGTCGGCGAAGGGGCAAAGCAGTTCGCTCGCGCGATGGGATTCACGATCGAGGACGATCTCAACACCGACAATTCGCGCAAGCTGTGGCGCGAATGGAAGCGCCGCATCGACCCCGAGCACTGGCTCGATCCGGATGGCGATGCACGCAAGCCGATTCCGAGACATCAAAAAGATCCCGGACTCGAAGCCGGCCTCTCAATGGTGCGCGACGGGTTGCTCAGGGAAGGCAGCTTCTGGGGCACGATCAACTGCGACGCGATCGGTCCGAACGGCGATATCTGCGGCGTCACGACGACGAGTGGGCTGGCGTGGAAGATTCCGGGGCGCACCGGTGACTCCCCTATCCTGGGCGCAGGACTCTACGTCGACAACGAAGTCGGCGCCGCGGGATCGACCGGGCGTGGCGAGGCGAATCTGTACAACCTCTCGTCGTTCCTGATTGTCGAATCGATGCGCCGAGGCATGTCGCCGAAGGACGCGGGGATGGAGGCCCTCAAGCGCATCAAGGACAACACGATCGAGAAGCGCCTGCTCAACGGCAAGGGCAATCCGAATTTCAACATCCGCTTCTTCGTGCTCAACAAGAAGGGCGAGTACGCCGGCGTGTCGATGTATCGAGCCGGCGAAACCAAATACGCCGTGTGCACTGAAAACGGCGCCACCGCGTTGGAGCTCGAGCCACTGCTGACGGGATCGCCAGAGGACGCGGGTTAGGAATAATCGACGCGAAGCTTAAGATCGGAGGCGACGATACTCGCGGCGGCCGGATACTGCCACGATAATGCGCGCGGTCACATATGGGGTCCCGCTCATTACAAAGCGCGCAATACGATCACCGTCTCATCGTCTAGCGCAACGCTGGAGCCACGAAACGAGACCAGCGACTGGGCCAGCGCCAATCCGAAATCCTTGACCGATTGCACGGGTGACTCGACCGCGAGCGCCATGAGTCCGTCCCGTCCCAGTTCGGCGCCTGCATCGTTCACCGCCTCGGATGCGCCATCCGAATACAAGACGACGAGATCGCCCGCCTCCAGTCTGATCACCTGGCGAAAGTATTGAACGTCCTGGAGAAGACCAAGTGGTACACCGGCAGGCGCCTTCGAGCGATGGTCCGCGTCGAGCCACGACCAGCGCCCGGTAGAAGCGCGGTACAACATCGGTGGCGGATGACCGGCGTTGGTGACCACAAGAAGACCCCTTCGACTGTGCCATCCAAGGGCCATCATGCTGGCATAGTGAAAGGAGCCAAGGGCGAGACGCGCCACCTGGTTGAGGTCTCGCATCAACGCGACCTGGTCGAGTGCGGACAGGTACTTGATCATCAGGGTCCGAAGCGCGCCTGCGAATGCGGCGACCTCATCGCCGTGCCCGCTCACATCGGCCAAGGCGATGCGTGAGACGATGCACTGCGGGCAGTTCGAGAGGTAATGCACGTCGCCGCCGACGTGTGCAGTCCCGGCCGGCATCGATCGCACCCAGACCTCCAATCCAGGGAGCGTCATCACGCCCGACGTGGCGCCACTTCCGCACCAGGTCTGCCCGCAACTCAGAAGGCGCGGAAAAGACATCGATTGCCCGGATCTATTCTGCCGCAACTTTCCTCGCGAATCCGCTGTGCGAGCTGATTCAGGACGACCCCCGCGACCTCCGTCTGCCTGGCAACGTCGTTATCCGCCAGGGCGCGTCAGAGAACGAAGCTCTGCTCACCACCTACCTCATCGTGATGGAGGTCGCCGACGTACCCCATATTGCCGCGACTGCGATCTATCGTGACAGCCGCGCGGTGCGCACACCGTCGGGGGTGGAAGTTCGTCTATCGTCGTATGGACGTCGATGACGGCTACGCCAAGCTCATGGCGCAGCAGGCACGGGCAAAGCAATAGTCCTGAAGCTTGGTGTCTGGGTCCGGCCGATATCGACTCGCGCTAGAATTTCGAGCCGATGCCTCGCAGGGTTCTGGCCCACCACGCAGTGTTGCCAGGTACAGATCACCGCTCCTACTACTCGGTCCAGATTCGGCCGATCTCGCGTGAGCAGCGCGTTTCCCTCGGACGGCAACTCCGCAAGCGCGTGCCTCGCGCCTCGCTCGGAGAGTGGAAGCGGGACACGCACCGGCCGGATCCGATCGCGCAGATCATCCGCTCGCACGACGGCCGGCAGTCGTCGCTGATCCCAATCCGCGTCGGGCGGATGGCCGCGTCACCCTACGGGTTTCTTCGCGGCGCAACGGTCGTGATGACCCAGGATCTGTCGCGGCTGCCGGCGACGGGCATCACGCCCGTCATCTGTGGAGACGCCCATCTGGGCAACTTCGGACTCTATGCGTCTCCAGAACGAGACCTGGTGATCGACTTAAACGACTTCGACGAGGCGCACCCGGGGGCGTGGGAGTGGGACGTACGGCGCCTGGTGGTCAGCCTCTGGATCGCCGGCCGCCAGAACTGCATGACGGAAGCGCAATGCGGCGAGGCGGTGATGGCATGCGTGGCGTCGTACCGCGAGTCGCTGCGCTTCCTGTCGAACCAGCCGTTGCTGTGGCGCTCGTTTCAGCGGGTGAACGTCGCGCAGCTGGAGACGGCGGTGAAGAAGACGTCGCTGCGCGAGCGAATCGCGCGGGCGGTCGCATTGGCGCGTACCAGGACCAGCGATCGCAGCCTGCCAAGGTTCACCACCGCGACGGGCGGGACACGCCAAATTGTCGACAAGCCGCCGCTGACCACGCGGGTGACCGGCAAGCCGGCGGCGCGGATTGCGACGGCCATCGACAACTATCTCTCTACCCTGGCGCCGCACTGGCGGCGCATGGTCGGCGGCTACACGCTCGTCGACGTGGCACACCGGGTCGTCGGCGTCAGCAGTGTTGGCCTCCACAGCTATCTGGCGTTGCTCGAAGGGAGCAGCGCGGACGATGTGGTGTTTCTGCAGTTGAAGCAGGCACGGCGGTCGGTGGTGGCGCGGTACGTTCACGGTGAGTCGCCCAGGCACGCACACCAGGGCCAGCGCGTCGTCGAGTATCAACAGGCGTTGCAGACGGTCAGCGATCCCCTGCTCGGCTGGACCACCGTTGGTGGCGTCCCGTACTACGTCCGGCAGTTTCGCGACATGAAGGGCACGATTCCGATCGACGACATCAGGCCCGGCGCGCTGACCGACTACGCGAGGATTCTTGGCCAGCTGCTGGCCAAGGGGCATGCGCGCACGAGCGGCGCGTCACTGATCGCCGGCTATGTCGGCGCGTCGCCGCGCCTCGATACGGCCATGAAACGCTTCGCTCGCGCCTACGCGGACCAGGTCGAAGCGGACTACGACGCGTTCATCCGCGCGGTGGCTCGCGGCGTCCTGCCGAGCCAGACCGTCCACGGCGGGAGCCGCGCAGATGGCGCCTAGCGCGGCGTCACCGCAACAACGTCTGCGGTAACCGAGCGCCCGTTAACAGGTTTTGCGCGACAGAGATTGTTACCGATGGCCCCGGTTCGTGAACCGAAGGCAACAGTCGTCCCAACATCGCCATACCCGTGTTAACGCCTTGCTGTATATTGCGGCCCGCAACTCAGCTCGACGCTTGCCGCGACGAGCTTTCCCATGCTTTCAGGAGGTAGACATGCGCAGACGACTTTCCGCGTGCCTCGCGCTAGCCGCCATCACGCTGGTGTCCACCGCTCCCGCGCCACGCGCGGAGGGGGTCGCTTTCGACTTCGATAGCGGCAATGCACTGTTCGAGGTCGTCGGTCCTCCCATCGTGTCGGCGCTGCTGCAGACAACCAGCGCGAATGACGCCCCGTTCATCCTGCGCAATGTCGTGATCATCGACAACGCATGGTTCGACGCGATCGCGCCCTATCATCCCACCGCGGTCGGCATCTACTCGCGGCTGGGCCGTCGCCCCGCGAGCGAGAGCGCGACCAATCGCCACAAGAACATTGCCCTCATCTACGCGTCCTACCGGATCATGAACAGCCTGTTGCCGCGGTTCGCGCCCAACTGGCGCGCCATGGTGGAATCAGCTGGACTCGATCCGAATGACGCGAGCGAAGACATCACCACTGCGGTCGGGATCGGCAACGTTGCGGGTCGGCGCGTGGCCGCGGCGCGTGAAGTCGACGGCATGAACCAGCTGGGCGACGAGGGGGGCCGTAAGTACAACCGGCGACCATACGAGGACTACACCGGCTACAAGCCGGTGAACACCGCGTTCAAACTTTCTGATCCGTCACGCTGGCAGCCGCTACTCACCTCACCCGGCACGGGCATCTTCAGCATCCAGCACTTTGCCATGCCGCAGTGGGGACTCGCGCAGCCTTATTCGTACTCGAATCCCAGCCGGTTTCGCGTGCCGCGACCCGACGCCAGCAACTATCGCGATCTGGCCGCCTACACAGCGCAGGCCGACGAGGTGATCGCCGTGCAAGCCTCGTTGACCGACTACCAGAAGATGGTGGCGGAGCTGTTCGACGACAAGCTCCAGGGGCTCGGCAACGCGACGTTCTTCAGCCTGATCAGCAGAGGTCTGTCTCTGGACGAGTTCATTCACTACGACTTCCTGACGCACATGGCCGCCTTCGATGGCGGCATTGCCACCTGGAAAGAGAAAGGCCGCTACGACGCGGTGCGTCCCCGTCTCCGCGATCCGGCATTTGTACAAGGGACAGAAGATCACTGGATGGGCGGGCCCCGGCCGCGGCATCGTCAACGATTTGCCGGCAACTGAGTGGCGGTCGTACCTCAATACCGGGAATCACCCGGAGTACCCCTCCGGCTCGTCGTGCTTCTGCGCGGCGTACGCGCAGGCCAGCCGCCGTTACTTCGGCACGGACACGTTCGGCTGGGCGGTGCCTGTGCCTGCCGGTTCATCGGTCATCGAACCGGGCGTGACGCCGGCAACCGACATCACGCTCGGTCCCTGGGCAACATTCACCGAGTTCGAGAACGAATGCAGCCGCAGCCGCGTGTGGGGCGGAGTGCACTTCACGGCGGCCACCGTCGAAGGACAGGCGATGTGCCGTCCGGCGGGAGATCTCGCCTTCGAATTCCTGCAGCGCCACATTCAAGGCACCGCTCAGTAGGTGCTTGTGCGTCATCGCCGGCCCGCGCGTCATGCCTTTCGGCACCGCGGGCCGGCCGCTTTTGCGCGCGGCGACTGGCCGCTGTTTTACCTACAATGTAGTTGTATTTTTTCCTACATTGTAGTTAACTCGCCCGGAATGAGCGAACATCTCGGCGAGTTCGAACAGTTGGTGATGCTGGCGGTGCTGCGACTTGACGATGATGGCTATGGCACCTCGATCCGCGAGGAGTTGAAGGCGCGGGCCAAACGTGAAGTCTCGCCTGGCGCGGTCTTCACGACTTTGGAACGTCTCGAGTCTCGCGGACTGGTGTCTTCGCGCTACGGAGAACCGACGGCGGCGCGAGGCGGGCGCAGTAAGCGGTATTACAAGCTGACGGTCGATGGCCGTCGCGCCTTAGCGCAATCCCTCCGCACGGTGCGGCGCATGGTGCAGGGGCTCGAGCCGAAGCTGGAGAGATTATGAGCGCGCCTCGACATGCCGGTCCGCCGCGGCCAGCCGAATGGCTGGCAAGTGTTCTGTTGGATGAGCGCGCTCGCGACCCGATCCTCGGCGACCTGTATGAGGGTTACGAGGCAGTGCGGCGAGCTCGCGGCCCGGGCGCGGCACGGCGGTGGTACTGGATCAACGCCGCCCGGTCGATCATTGCGTGCCGCATCACCGGCCACCGGCAACAGGACAGGCGCCGATACGATTTCGAATCG
>DASVFC010000083.1:0-5168 GCA_036380235.1 Vicinamibacterales bacterium | reverse complement strand
CTGTTGGCCTGTTGGCCTGTTGGCCTGTTGGCCCGTTAAAACGCTTCGAGAATAGCACTCACTACTGATCGCGCGAAGTCTTCAGACAATCGTTCCACCGCCACGCGCTCGTTGCCGATAAACGCAGACACATCGCCGCCCGCAGTACCGCGGTTGGCCAGCTCGTATTCGTCAGAAAACGACAGCGCCGGGTTCTCCCACAACACCTTTTGCGCCTTGACGTCCTCGAGCGCAATCTTGACGATCACCGTGACGCGCATGCGCGACGCCAGTTGCGCATCGGTCAATACCACCGGCGTCACCGAGATCGAGGTGATCTGGCCGCGCACGATCCCGTCGACGCCTTCGTCGGTCGGCAACACCGTGTAGCGGCGGCGGCTCTGAAACTCGAGTCGAACTTTCTGCGTGAAGATCTGCTCAACGAGCTGATACGGCGTCGCGTTGCCGAACATCGGGATGCCAAGCACGCGAATATAGTCCGGCAGGAACGACCCGCGGCCGGCGAGAGCATATCCACACGACGTCGTCGTGACGCCAGCGGCCAGCACCCCAAGAAATCGCCGCCGGTTCACGCCACCACCACCGACACCAGGCGTCCCTTGACGATGACCACTTTCTTCACGGTCTTGCCCGTGGTGTGGGCTTGCACGTTTGGATCGGCCAGCGCGATCTTCTCGAGCTCGGCGTCGGCAATGGTCGGCGCCACGCGCACCACGCTGCGCAACTTGCCGTTCACCTGCACCGGAATCTCGAGCTCCTCGGCCTTTGCCGCCTCGGCGTCGAACGCCGGCCAGCGAGCCGCGATCAACCCGTCACGATGGCCGTACATTTCCCATAACTCTTCCATGGTGTGCGGAGCGAACGGCGACAACATCACGATCAGCGATTCGATCGCTTCACGCGCCACCTTCGGCGCCTGGGCCGACCGTTCGCCTTTTTCGCCGAACGCGTAGAGCTCGTTCACCAGCTCCATCATCGCGGAGAGGGCGGTGTTCATCTGCTGCCGCACGTCGATGTCCTGCGTCACGCGCCGGATGGTGTCGTGCGTCTTTCGGCGTAACGCCCGTTCCGACGCGCTGAGCGACGCATGCGCGATCGGGCCGGCGGGCGCCGCGACGGCGTCCGCGCGCCACTGATCCGCGGCGCGCCAGACGCGCGAGAGGAAACGGAAACTGCCTTCGAGGCCGGAATCCGTCCACTCTACTTCCTTCTCAGGGGGCGCCACGAACATCACATACAGGCGCAGCGCGTCGGACCCGTACTTCTGGATCATGGAATCCGGATCGACGACGTTGCCCTTGGACTTCGACATCACGGCGCCGTCTTTCAAAACCATGCCTTGCGTGAGCAGGTGCCTGAACGGCTCCTTGTGATCGACCATGCCGAGGTCGTGAAACACGCGCGAGAAGAAGCGCGAGTAGATCAGGTGCAGGATCGCGTGCTCGATGCCGCCGCTATAGAAGTCGACCGGCGCCCAGTACGCCACCTTCTTCGGATCGAACGGCAGCTGGTCGTTGTGCGCGTCGGCAAACCGGTAGAAGTACCACGACGAATCCACGAACGTGTCCATCGTGTCGGTTTCGCGCCTGGCGGGACCGCCGCACTTCGGGCACTTCACGTTCACGAACTCCGGAACGCTTGCCAGCGGTGAATCGCCGCGCCCGGTAAACTCGGCCACCTTCGGCAACTCGACCGGCAGCTGATCGTCGGGCACCGCCACGATGCCATCGATCGGGCAATGGATCATCGGGATCGGCGTGCCCCAGTAGCGTTGGCGCGAGATGCCCCAGTCCTTCAAGCGGAACTGCACCGTCCCCTTGCCGATGCCGCGCTGCTCGGCATCCTTCGTCATCACCTTCAGCGCCTCGTTCGCGCGCAGGCCGTCGAACTTCCCGGAGTTGAACAGCACGTCGTCGTCAGCGGTTTCGTAAAACGTCCCTGGCGGAGGCGCGTCACCGCTCGGCGGTCGCACGACCGGCACGACCGGCAGGTCGTACTTCTTCGCGAAGTCGAAGTCGCGCTCGTCGTGGGCCGGCACCCCCATCACCGCGCCGGTGCCGTATTCGCCGAGGACGTAGTTCGCCACCCAAATCGGAATCGGCAGGTTCGTGTACGGATTGATGGCGAAGCGGCCCGTAAAGAAGCCCTCTTTCGCAACTTCGCCGGTCAGGCGACCCGAGCGGTCTTGCGAACGAAACCGCTGCGCCTTTTCGAGAAACGCCTTTTCGTCAGACGACTCCTTCGCGAACGAATTGACCAGCCCGTGCTCGGGCGCGAGCATCATGAACGTGGCGCCGAAGATCGTGTCGATGCGGGTGGTGAATACCTCGATCGAATCGTTCGCGCCCTGGATCGGAAACCGGACGCGCGCCCCTTCGGACCGGCCGATCCAGTTGCGCTGCATGGTCAGGACCTTCTCCGGCCACTTGTCCAAGCCCTCGGCCGCATGCAACAGGTCATCGGCGTAGTGCGTGATCTTCAGGAACCACTGCTCGAGATCCTTCTGCGTCACCTGCGTGCCGCAGCGCCAGCACGCGCCCTCGATCACCTGCTCGTTGGCAAGCACGGTGTTATCGACGGGGCACCAGTTCACCGTCGAGCGCCGGCGATAAGCCAGGCCCCTTTCAAACATGCGCGTGAACAGCCACTGGTTCCAGCGGTAGTAATCCGGCAGGCAGGTGGCCAGCTCGCGGCCCCATGCGTAGCTGATGCCGAGGCGCTGCAACTGGCCTTTCATGTGCGCGATGTTGCCGAGCGTCGAGGTCTCGGGGTGAATGCCGTTCTTGATGGCGGCATTCTCGGCGGGCAGCCCGAACGCGTCCCAGCCGAAGGGATGCAACACGTTGAAGCCTTGCAGCCGTTTCAGCCGCGACACGACGTCGCCGATGATGTAGTTGCGGACGTGCCCGACGTGCGCGTGTCCGGAGGGATACGCAAACATTTCCAGGCAATAGAATTTCGGCTTCGACGGATCTTCGGTGACTTCGAACGCCTGGGTATCAGCCCAGTGCTGCTGCCATTTCCTGTCGAGTTCTTGAGGGTGATATTCGGCCACGGTGATCATTCAAGAATAGCGTACGGCCGCTAATCACCCGGGCGCGACGGGCCGATACGCTGTGTACATCCTTCCAGGAGCGCCATGTCCAACCAGGCAGATTCGTCCGCCGCCCCGAATATGGCCGGTCAGATGCCGGTGCTGGCCGCCGAATTCGCGCAGGCCTGCAAAGACACCGGGATCAGCCTCGATTTTCTCCCTCGCACGTTGCCGCTGGTCGACAAGGTCCTGGCCAGCAGGCGCGCCGAGCTGCAGCACCTGACCGCCAAGCAGGATCCGCAGGCTCCAGCGCTGAAAGCCAGGTACGCGGCCTCAATTACCGGCTACCTCGGCGAGGTGATTCGGAAGGAAACCGGCGGCAGCTGGTACGACTTCGACGGCCGCCCCATGCTGAATGTCGGCGAGTACCAGGCTGACCCGCTCCCGATCGTGACGGCGCTGTTGCACAGCGGCCTGGCGCGCGAGGGTGATGTCGCGATCGCCTCCACCAAGGCTTACTGCGAAATGATCGGGCGCATGCACCGGGTGTGGCTCGAAGGTACGGTGCTCGGCACCTATGATTCGATGGCGGCACTGCGCACCTCGATGACGCCCGATGCGAAGCTGGCTGGCATCATCGTGTCGCGCTCGCAAGCCGCAATCCAGACCGCAAAGCTGACGTTCGACGAATCGCTCGACTTCTCTTCCGAGAGCCTCGAACAGGTCGAGCGCATCATGAGCCGGCTGCACAACCAGGCGATCGAACGCGGTACCGGCGCGCTGACCGAGCAACAGGTCGCCGAGCTATCGACGTTGTGGGGCATCTATGTCGGCGAAGTCATCCGCCGCTATTACGGCGGGCAGTGGTCGATCGTCGACGGCGTGCCGGACCTCACGCTCGGCGGAACAAATGCGGCGCCGATCGCTAAAGTTCGCAAGCGCATCACTGGCGGACCGATGGATAACCTGAAGTATTACTTCACCTCAATCATGAAGGTGTTGAGCTCTCAACAAGCGCAGTGAGGCACTGCGAAACGGCGCCGAGATCGTAGCCGCCTTCCGTCACCACTACTACCCTGCCGTCACAGAGCGCGTCTGCTTCCGCATACAACGCCAGCGTCAACCGCCTGAATCCCTCGGTGGTCATGCGCAGCTGCCCGAGCGGATCGAGTTCGTGCGCATCGAAGCCGGCCGAAATCATCAGCAGGTCCGGCTTGAAATGGCGAAGCGCCGGCATCACCTGCTCCGCGTATCTCGCTTCGATCTCCGCGTCGGTGGCGCCTGCGGCGAGCGGCAGGTTCAGGGTGAAGCCGATCCCCGCACCGCGACCGGTTTCCGACGCCGCACCGGTGCCGGGATAAAACGGATACTGATGCGACGACACGAACAGCACCGTCGGATCCTCATAGAAGATCCATTGCGTGCCGTTGCCGTGATGAACGTCGTAATCGACGATGGCAACGCGCCCGCAGCCGCGTGAACGGGCATAAGCGGCGCCGACTGCGATGCTGTTGTAGAAGCAAAAACCCATCGCGCGATCGGCTTCGGCGTGATGGCCTGGCGGCCGCACCAGCACCAGCGCGCGCGATCGCGCGGGGCCGTCCAGCACCTGGTCGACAGCCGTGATCACGGCCCCTGCCGCCAGGCGCGCCACCTCTTCAGACTCCGGCGACGTGAACGTGTCTTCGTCGATCATCGTCGCGCGGCCTCGAGTAGCACCGATCGCCTCGATGTGCTCGCGCGTGTGCACGCGTGCAAGGTCTTCGTCGGTCGCCGCGCGCGGCTCGATGACGCGGCCGCCGTCGGCCCTGAAAGCCTCGGCGACGCGATTGAACACCTCGGCGCGCTCCGGCCGTTCGGGATGCCCGACCGGCGTCACGTGATCGATGAAACGTTGCGAGCTAATCAGGGTCAGCGGCATAACAGTTCCGCGCATTGGCGTTTGCACGCCGCCAGGGAGTCCTGCAACCGCGCGCGCCATTCGTCGAGCGCCTGCTCGCCGGCCTCACGCGGCACATAAAGTGGCTCGCCGATCGCCATGGCGACGGTCGTGAACGGCTTCGGGATTTGCGTTTGATCCCAGCTCTTCAACGTCCAGCTCGATGCGGCCTCGGTGTGAAACGGCAGCAACGGA
>DASVFC010000082.1:0-3853 GCA_036380235.1 Vicinamibacterales bacterium | reverse complement strand
GCAGTCGCCGCGGCGGCGCAGACCCCGCAGCGCCAGACGCAGGAAGACGACTACACGCGTTACGAGCTTCTCGGACCCGACACCGCGCAGTTCCGCATTCTTTATGAAGTAACGGGCACCACGCCGGGTGCGCCATTTTTCTTCAACGCCATTCGCAAGGGCAGCATCGCCACCGACGAGCGTGTCACCGACATGATGACGGGCCAGCCGCTCAAGTGGGAGATCGTCAGCGGCGCGCAGGCCCGCAAGGAGGGCCACCCGGCCGCGGATCTCGAAACCGAGTGGCTGAAGGTGCATCTCGCGCGGCCGATCCCGAAAGGCGGCGAGGCCCGCGTCCTGATCGACAAGACCTACAAGGATCCGAAGAGCTATTTCCGCGATGGCGACACGATCGTGTTTGATCGATCGCTTGGTATCAAGCGCAACGCCGTCGTCCTGCCGATGGGGTACCGCCTGGTGTCGTGCAACGTGCCGTCGCAGGTGATCGCGACACCGGACGGCCGCGTGATGGTCACGTTCATGAACACCAGTCCTGCGGCCGCGCCACTGGTGATTCGCGCCAGGCCCGGCCTGGCGGCATTCACGCCGAAGGCGTCGACAAGCCGCGGACCGCAAATTACGACGTCGCTGGCGTCGCAGGCGGCACGGCTGTCGGACCGGGCCCATCAGGATCGCGAGATCGTCTACTTTCCGAACGATCCGGCGACGAATTCCTTCGCTCTCTATCACGACTATACGGAGTCGCGCCCGGGTGTCGGCCATTACTTCAACGTGGTGCGTGCCGGCAGCTCGGTCTCGAACCCGTCAGCGGTGCTGCTCGACACCGGCGAAGCGTTGAAGGTTGAAACGATCAGCGGTGCGGAGTTGAAGAAGCGCGGTCTTGATGCTGGTGAGCCGGTAACCGACAGCACGCAGATCGTGGTGATCAGCTTCCCGCCGATCACGAACGGTCAATCGGCGCGCTTACGCATCACCGAAACCTACACCGATCCCGGTCGCTACTTCGTCGATGGCGACGAGCTGGTATGGGACCGCGCGTTCGGGCGGCCGAGAAACAGCGTCGTGCTGCCGGCAGGATGGACCGTGGTGGCGAGCTCGACTCCGGCGACGATCTCCCAGGACGCCGACGGCCGGCAGCGCCTGCATTTCGAGAACAACCGCAATGACGAGATCCAGGTGCTGATCCGCGCCCGTCGTCTCCAGCCGTAGAAGCGGATCCTCGGATCCGCCTAATCCTTCAACATCGCAACGAGCAGCGCCTTCTGCGCGTGCAGGCGGTTCTCGGCCTGATCGAACACCACTGAGATGGGCGACTCGATCACTTCGTCGCTGACCTCCTCGCCGCGATGTGCGGGGAGGCAATGCATGAAGAGCGCGCCCGGCTTGGCAAGCGCCATTATCGCTTCGTTGACCTGGTAGCGCTTGAACGTCTTCTTGCGTTCGGCGTATTCGACTTCCTGGCCCATCGACGTCCAGACATCGGTGTAAACGGCGTCGACGTCTCGCACCGCCGCCTTGGGATCGGTGAACTCGGTCAGGCCGGCGCCCTTTTGCGACACTTCGGCGGCCTGATCGACGACCTCGTCCGGAAGCTCGAAACCCTTCGGCGTGGCGACGTGGACGTGCATCCCCAGCATCATCGCCGCGTGCACGAGAGATGTGCAGACGTTGTTGCCGTCACCAACGAAGGCGATCCGGCGGTTGTCCAGCGAGCTCCACTTTTCGTTGAGCGTCTGCATGTCCGCCAGCGCCTGGCAGGGGTGTTCTTCGTTGCTGAGCGCATTGATGACGTGCAGTTTCGGAGTGATCTCGGCGATCTGATGCAGCCGATCCTGTCCGAACGTGCGGATGACCACCGCGTCCACCCAGCGTTCGAGGTTGCGCGCCACGTCGTGGACCGGCTCGCGGTCGGCGTGCATTACGTCGGCGGGAATTTCGACGATGTCACCGCCTAGCTCGCGCACGCCGATCGTGAAGGTGACGCGTGTCCGCAATGAGGGTTTCTCGAAGAGCAAGCCGACGTGCCGGCCGTTGAGCGCCTGCGCGGTTGGCGCCTTCATGCCCTTGACGCGTTCGCGCTTGAGCTTCGCAGCGGACTCGAGCAGCTGACGAAGCTGATCGGGATTGCTGTCGAGAATGGACAGAAAATTCTGCAAGGATGCCTCTCGCAGGAGGAAGGGAGAACGAGAGAAATTTATCTCTCCTTCTCTCTTGTGCTCCTGTTATGTCCGGTATTCAGCGTTGATCTTGACGTATTCAGCAGACAGATCGCAGGTCCAGACCGTCGCCGTGAAGGGGCCGCCGGTGCCGAGGTCGACCGCGATCGAGAGGTCTTTGCCTTGGAGGTACTCCGCCGCTTTCGGTGCGAGCTCGTCGAAGGGCCTGCCGTTCTCGAACAACACCAGGGTGCCGATCTGCACCCGCGCCCCATCGAGCACGAAGCCGGCGCCGGAACGTCCAGCGGCCGCCACCAGGCGGCCCCAATTGGGATCGCCGCCATGCACCGCGGTCTTGACCAGCGGCGAATTCGCAATCGCCCGCGCCGCCATCCACGCATCGCTGTCGGTCGCGGCGCCGGTGACGGTGATCGCAATCAGCTTGGTTGCGCCTTCGCCACCGCGCACCACGCCAAGCGCGAGCTCGTGGGCTACGGCACGCAATCCCTCGAACAGGGCGGGGTAGAGGTCGTCGTTGATCTGCACGCCGCTCGCACCGTTGGCGAGGGCGAGGACGCAATCATTCGTCGACGGCTCACCATCGACGGTGATCGCATTGAACGTGTAGCGCGCCGCTTCGGCCACGGCACGCTGCAGCATCACCGGATCGACCGCGGCGTCGGTGGTCAGGTAGCCAAGCATCGTTGCCATGCGCGGCTCGATCATCCCCGAGCCTTTCGCCATGCCACCGACGCGAAAATTACCGGACGCCGTCGTGACCTCGACGGCACATTCCTTAGGGAAGGGATCAGTCGTCATGATCGCGCGCGCGGCGGCGGCGCCGCCATCGGCGTCGATTGCGGCTGCGGCTTGCGGGATGCCGGCGCGCAGCTTGTCCATCTTGAGGTTGACGCCAATCACGCCCGTTGATGCCACCAGGACGTGATCGACCTTGCACGCAAGCGTACTGGCAGTCAGCTGCGCCATTTCCTTCGCATCGGCCGCGCCTTGCGGGCCGGTGCAGGCGTTGGCGCAGCCGCTGTTGGTGACGATTGCGATCGCCCGGCCGCCGCTCGAGGCCAGATGATCCTGGCAGAGATAGATCGGTGGCGCCTTGGCGAGATTGATCGTGAAGACGCCGGCGGCAGACGCCAGGCTGTCGCTCACGATGAGCGACAGATCCGGTTTGCCGCTGGCCTTGATGCCGCAGTGCAGTCCGCTGGCGCGAAACCCAGACGGGGCCGTTACCCCGCCGCCAATTCGACGGAGGTTCATCGGCGGTTCAAGCGCGCGCCAACCTGCGTGACTGGTATCGCCGAGCGATCGAGGTCGAACACGACGGCGTACTGACCGCAGTTGCGGAACAGCGGGCAGCTATTGCAGTCGTGGGCGATCTTCTCGGGCACCCAGGTGTGCGGCACGATCGAGAAGCCGCGATGAACGAAGAAGCGAGGCTCATGCGCGAAGGCGCACAGCTTCTCGTAGCCTTCGCTACGCGCGCGCGACGACAGCGCCTCCACCATCTGCTGGCCGAGGCCGAGACGGCGCGCGTTCCTGTCGACGACGAGCGAACGGACTTCGGCCACGCTCTGCGACAGCGGCGCCAATTCGGCGCAGCCGACGATGCGATCGCCGTCGGCGGACTGCTCCACGGCAACCACAAAGCGAGGCGCATGCACCGTGAGCTCGTCGAGCGC
>DASVFC010000081.1:0-5272 GCA_036380235.1 Vicinamibacterales bacterium | reverse complement strand
AGAACGCGGCCCACACCACCGCCTGGCCGGGCGACAGCACGCGCGTCGACACCACGGTCGCGATCGAGTTGGCGGCGTCGTGAAAGCCGTTGATGTAGTCGAAGACGAGCGCGACGACGATGACGAGGATGACGAGGGCGAAATCCACTGACGCGCTACCCGTGCTTGACGACGACGCTTTCGAGCACGTTGGCGCAGTCCTCGCAGCGGTCGGTGGCTTCCTCGAGCAGATCGAGCACTTCCTTCCACTTAATCACCGTGATCGCGTCCTTCTCCTCCTCGAAGAGGCGGCGCAGCGCTTCGTCGTGGATGTCGTCGGCGGCGTTCTCGAGCCGGTTGACCTCGACGGCCACCGCATGCACTTCCTTCTTGCGTTCGAGCGCCTCGACAGCGACCTTGACCTGCATCGTCGACTGCCAGGTCAGCGAGGCGAGCTCGCGCGCGCCATAACGTAACTGCGCCATGCGATATCGCCGCGTCACCGCGGCAGCGGCATCGATGGCGTCCATCACGTCGTCAAGCGACTTGGCCAGCCCGTGAATGTCTTCACGATCGATTGGCGTCACGAATGTCGAGTTGAGGCGCTGGATGATGTTGTGCGTCAGCGCATCGCATTCGGACTCGACCTGCTTGATTTGCAGCGCCGTGTCCCACGCCGGCGGATCGGACGCCAGCATGCGTTCGAGCAAGGTGGCCCCGGAGACAATCCGGTCGGCCAGGGTGATGAAGTCGGCAAAGAACTTTTCTTCGCGGGGTATCAGGCGGAAGCGCACGCGGGAAGTATGTCACACCGTCGTTACATTGTCGTTACATCCTCGCTGTCGCCTTACTCGTCAACGACATATGAGAACAGCTTATAGCGACCGTCCTTGACCATGGCCGAACCGTATAGCCGGAGAACCAGGTCGCGGCCGGTATCGTCGGTGGCGACAATCTCGCTCTCACGCATCACCGAAAACGTCGTATAAGGGGTGGTCTCTCCAGAGAAACGCGTGCGCACGAACTTGAGCGGCCGCCTGGCGTAACGCGCGAACGTCTGTTGCAGGTACCCATCGCTCCGCTGTTTCATCTGCCCCCACGCATATTCGAACGGGACGTTGCGCTCGGGCCGGCTGGTCGGCAATTCCGGCCAGACGTAATCGCGAAACTCGGCTTCGCTGAGCGCGAGGGCGCGCAGCCGCTCGATGTCGCCGCCGGCAAGCGCGGCGAGGACTGCCTGCGCGAGGGCTTCGGATGAATCGAAGGTATTGGTGAGCGGCGGCGCCGGGGAGGGTGTCGGTTCCGCCGGTGCTGAACACGCCGCCGTCCCGATGACGGCGGCGAGTCCCAGAGCCAGGACCGCGCCGGTGGCGCGGCTGCGAGGCAATGTCACCGCTGCGGGAAGGAGGTCCATCCGGTCATCCAATTGTCGGCCGGCGCCGGCGGCACCGCTCCGATGTACGTGACCGCCTCGAAGAAGCCGTCGTTCGGGGGTTGAATCGGCGCCACCTGCCCGCCGGCCAACGTTGCCACGCCCGTTGGTTGGAAGTTCGGGTTCTCATGGTTCGAGCAATTCGCCGCCGAGACGCCAACCTGCGCGTCGGTGGTCGTCGCCGCGGCCGTGATCGCCGGAAACCGGCCGCTGTTGATATAGGTCATCACGCTCGCATGCATGTTGGTCGGCATGCCCCACACCACACCGGCGCCCATTTGCGTGGTGCCGTTGTCGACCTGCGCGCTGGTGGCGGTGTCGCTGATCTGCAGCCCCGTGGTCTTGAACCCGGTGACCAGGAAGTTGCGGAAGGTAAACGCTGTGCCGCGCCGGAAGTTGGCGCCACGCGGGCTTTCGCCGCCTTCATTGCGATCCGGATCGCCGCACATCGTGATGTTGTAAATCTGCGGGTTCGATCGCGGCAGCAGGTTGTTGTTGAACTCGTTGTTGTCGGCTTCAATGCCGTTGTCGGCGTCGTCGCCGCGCTGAGTGATGGCGATGAACTGCGCGCGCCCGCTCCAGCCGAAGGTCCAGTCGAAGCTGTCATCGGCAGCGTTCGATGTCACCGCGTACTTGATGTCAGCCGTGCCGCCGAACCATTCCAGCGCGTCATCGCGATTCATGTGCACCTGGATGAACTCATAGCTGCCGCCGTTGCCGACGCCCTGGAACGCAATGCCGTTGAGCTCGTTGTCGGGGCTGAATTCGACGCCGGCGAACTCGACGCGAACGTAACGCATCGTGCCGCTGTTGTCGTTCGGTTGGTTGCCGCCGTAGACACCGGTGTCGGCCTCGCCGACGCCTTCGCCACCCTCGATGTTCACCGGCGCGCGGCCGTTGAGGATGATGCCACCCCAGTCGCCGCGAGCGCGGCTGCCCACCGCCTGATCGCTGGTGAACACCACCGGCGCGGTGCGGGTGCCGATCGCGTTGAGGCGGCCGCCGCGCTTGACGATCAGCGTCCCGACGCTGCCCGATTCGCCAACGACCCTCGTTCCGGCGGTAATGTTCAGCGTTGCGCCTTCCTCGACGAAGACAGCGCCGCGCAGCACGTAGTAGTAGGTGTTCGACCAGGTCTCGTTGCCAGTGATGCTGCCAGTGACGACGATCACCGGCTTGTCGATGCCGGGGACCGTCACCGGCGCAGCTTGATCGCCGCGAAGTGACACCACCTGCCCGGCCACCAGCGCGGCGCCCATGAGTACCGCCGCTGCATTGCGTGAAACGTAATTCATGATCTCCTCGTCCGCTCTATGAAATCCTTGCAACCGCAGGCCTAGAACACATTGACGCCGAACGACACGCCGAAGGTGCGGCCGTATAGGTAGGTGCGCTGCGTCGAGTTGCCCTGCGTGAACAGATAGTCGCTGTCCGTGAGGTTCTCGCCGCTGAGACGGAGGGTAAAGTTCGCGCCCAGCCGCTGCGTGACGACCAGGTCGAGCGTCTCGCGCCCCTGCTCGACCACGTCCGGCGCCTGGTTGGCGCCGACGTCGGAGATGCGATCGCCGGCGTAGTTGAAGAGCACCCGGGCCGAGAAGCCCCCGCGTGCGTACTCGCCAGTGAGGTTGAACAGGTTGTTCGACTGGCCCGCGAGCGGCCGCTCGAGCGACGTCTGCACCGACCGCTGCTCCGGTGCGAGCGTGATCTTCGAATCGACGAAGGTGTAGTTGGCGTTGACGAAGAACCCCTGGCCCAGTTCATATGCGGCCTCGAGCTCGACGCCGAAGTTCCTGGCCGACTCCGCGTTCTGGAACGTCGAGATCGGCTGCGCGCCGGCAATCACCACGCGCTCGATCGGCTGATCGAAGTATTTGAAGAACACGCTGGTGGCGAGAATGCTGCGGCCACCCGGGAACAGCTCCCAGCGGGCGTCAACGTTCTGGATCAGCGCGCGCCGCAGTTCGGGATTGCCGCGCGTGGCGCGGCTGCCGACAACGTCGGTGAATTCAAACGCGGCGAGCTCGCGGAACTCCGGACGGTTCACCGTCGAGCTGTAGCTGAGCCGCAGGTTCTGGTTGCCGGCGAACGACTGCACCAGGTTGATGGCCGGGAACACGTCGGTGTCTTCCAGACGGGCTTCCACCGTGCGCACGAACAGGCCGAACGGATCGAAGGTGGTGACGGTCTGGTCGAACTTTTCGACGCGCACGCCGCCATTGAGCCGCGTCCGGCTCGAGAACGCGATATCCACCATGCCATATATGGAGGCCGTCGTCTGCTCGCCGGTATACGCATCAACTGGACGCGTTTCTTCGTTGAAACGGAAGGCGGAGCCAATGTTGGATGACGTGTACAGCTCTTCGGGCGGCAGGCTCTGGTTGACCGCCGGCGCGCCGTCCTTCGTCAGCACGACCGGGATGAAACGGAACCGGCGCGATTGGAAATCGCGGCTGCGGTCGACGTAGTTGACACCGACCTTGTACTGAGTCGGCCGCGACCCGGTGGAACTGAACGTGCTCCAGTTGAACGCGCCGTCGATGGTCTCGTCATCGAGGGTGTTGAACATCCGGAAGCCGCTCTGCGATTCGTCGGCCAGCACCGGCGGCGCGGTCAGGTTGGGATTCAAAGTGCCGGCGATGAACGGCGACTGATACAACGTCTCGCGCAGGTCCGGCTCATCGCGATTGGCGAACGCGAAGTTGGCGCGCCAGTCGAACCGGCTGTTGCCGGCCCCGCGCACGAAGTGATCGCCCGCCAGCGCAGTCGAGATCAGCCCTTCCTCAATGTAAGAGAGGCGGTTGTTGTAGTAGTAGAACAGGTTCTCGGTGTTCGGCCCTTCGAAGTATCGGCCCTCGTCCTTGCCGCTGTGGCTGTAGAAGTTCTCCCACGCCAGGCGGTTATTGCTGTTGAATTGATAGGCGACGTTGGCGACACCACCCAGTTGCGCTTTCTGCGTTCCGGTCTGGATGCGGTAGTCGCTCACCGCTTCGAGGTCCGTGGCGCTATCGCCGATGCGGTAAAACGCGCGCTGCTCGTCGACGTACTGCTCCTTGTAGGAGTGGGTCAGGCTGGCAACAACGCCGAACTTGCCGAGGCGGTTGCCGAACACCATGCCCCAGTTCTGACCCGGCGCACCGTCGCTGTCGACCGGGCGCCACTGATCGTTCGCCATCAGCTGGCCGAACGACGTGATCTGGTCCGGCCCGTAGCCGACGTCAGGCGTGTAGATGCCCTGGCGGACGATTTTGTTGTTTGGAATGCCGGCCGGCAGCGCTCGCGCGCCGTTGTCGAAGCCCAGCCAGTCGCGACCGTTGACCGGGCTCAGCGGGATGGCGTTGCCGGTAGCAGTCGAGTAGAAGTTGAGCCCGTAGGAAAAATCGAGAACGGCACGGTTCGGAAACCGCAGCGGCTGGATCTGCACCAGTCCGCCGGCGAATTCCGCCGAACGATCAGGTGAATACGACTTGCTGACCTGCACGCTGTCGAGCAGACCGGCCGGGAACAGGTCGAGCGGTACCACCTTCTTGTCGGGTTCGGTCGTCGGCAGCGTCGACCCCGCCAGGGTGGTGTTGCTGTAGCGCTCGCCAAGGCCGCGCACGAACACGTACTGGTTGTCGACGACCGACATGCCGGTGACGCGCGACATTGCCTGTGCGGCATCGGTGTCCGCGTTCTTCTTCATGTCCTGCGAGCCGAGGTTGTCGGTGATCACCGGCGCGCTCTTGCGATCGGCGATCATCGCTTCGGCCGACGACGTCACCGCATCCATGAAGAACCCCTGGGCGGTGACCGTCACCGTCTCGGCGAAGCGGCTCATCGTCAAGCCGACGTTGGCGTTGATCGCGCGCGTGTCCGCCGCCA
>DASVFC010000080.1:0-4211 GCA_036380235.1 Vicinamibacterales bacterium | reverse complement strand
GATGGCACCGGCGTCTTCCCGACTCAGACGAGCATTCCGGTCGGGCTCAACCAGAACAGCCTGTCGATCGCGGATCTGAATGACGATGGTCGCCCCGATATCGTCGGGTCTCGCGGGTCGGCGAACAACATCTACGTCCTGCTCAACACCTGCGGCAGTGGAGCAGTCGCTGCGCTCAGCACCCAGGTGAGCGGCCCATCATCGGTCGCGGCCGGAGGTCACCCGACGTATACGGTCACGGTGAGCAACGCCGGACCGGCGATCAGCACTGGTGTGGTGTTGACCGACGTCTATCCCAACGGGATGTCGCTCGAGGGCGCAACCGGCACCGGCGTTACGTGCAGCGATCAGGGGTCGAACACGATCGTCTGCACGTTACCCGACATTCCGGCCAGCGGATCGGTGTCGGTCGAATTCAGTTTCTCCGCCTTCGCGGCCGGGATTCGCACTCACCATCTGATGGCGATCGGCAACGAGAGCGAGACCGATGTCAACGACAATTCGACGTCGTTCACGACAACCGTCACCCCGGCCTCGGTGACGTATGCAGTGACCAACACCAACGACAGCGGTCCGGGATCATTGCGGCAGGCGATTATCGACGCGAACTCGAACGTCGGTTCGACGAATCAGATTCATTTCGCGATCGGAGCCGGCGGGGCCCGTTCGATCGCGCTGCTCACCGCACTGCCGGCGATCACCAACGCGGTTGTGATCGACGGCTGGACGCAGTCGGGATTCTCAGGCGGGCCGTTAATTGAATTGAACGGTGCGGCGACCTCGTCTGGGAATGGCCTCATCATCCTGGCCGGTCCGAGCACCGTTCGGGGTCTCGTGATCAATCGCTTCAAGACCAGCGGCATCGCGTTGACCGGTGGCAGCGGCCATACCGTCCAGGGCAACTACATCGGCACCAATGCCGCAGGAACGGCGGCCGCCCCCAACAGCATTTACGGAATCGCCGTCGAGGTCGCCAGCAACATCATCGGCGGTACCGGCGCGAACCAGGGCAACCTGGTGTCCGGCAACGCTGCCGGCGGCATCGTGATGGGCTTCGCCGGATCCGGCAACCAGGTGATCGGCAATCGTGTGGGAACGAATGCGTCCGGTACGGCTGCGATTCCCAACTCGGGTCCGGGCGTGCAGGTGATCGCTAACTCGAACAACACCATTGGCGGCCCGACGCCCGCGCATCGCAACCTCATTTCCGGCGGTGTCGGCAACGGTGTATCGCTCCGAAGCGGCGCGACCGGCAATCTCGTCCAGGGCAATTACATCGGCACCGATCCAACCGGCAACGCTGCCCTGCCTAACCTTGGTGGTGGCGTCAACATCGGTGAGTCGTCGAACAACACGGTCACGGGAAATGTGATCTCCGGTAACGGCGGCAACGGCGTCACCATCACGGCCGCTCAGCAGTCTCCGTTCGTAGCCACGGGCAATGTAATTGCCGGCAACCTGATTGGCACCAATGCGGGCGGCACGGCCGCCGTGCCGAACGGCGCTAATGGCGTGTTCATCGCCGAGCAGGCGGCCAGCAACAGAGTCGGTGGGCCGGCGGCCGCGGACCGCAATGTGATTTCGGGCAACACCCAGATCGGCGTGGCCATCAACAACGCCACGATGAATGCCGTCCAAGGCAACTACATCGGCACCGACATCACTGGCAACGCGATCATCGCGAACCGCCAGAGCGGCGTCGATGTGTTCAACACCGGCATTATCGGCAACTTCATCGGCGGGACCGCGACCGGCGCTGGAAACTTGATCTCTGGTAACGGCAGCCACGGCAACTTCGGTGTTGGCGTGCACCTGTCGAACAATTCAGCGAGCACGGTTGTTCAAGGCAACCGCATTGGCACCAACGCCGCAGGTACCGCCGCATTGCCGAATGCGAATGGCGGCATTCAGCTCAGCAGCTCGAACGCGAACACGATCGGCGGCACCACCCCTGGTGCGGGCAACCTGATCTCGGGCAACGGTTCGAACGCCGGTCAGCCTGGCAATGTCGGAGAGGGCGTCGGTATCTTTGGTAACAGCGGTGCCAATAATGTGCAGGGTAATTTAATCGGCACCAACGGCAGCGGCACGGCGGCGCTGCCGAACACCGGGACCGGCATTGCGATCGCGGGCGCGAATAACACCGTTGGGGGCACCTCCGTCAGCGCGCGCAACCTGATCTCCGGCAATGGCAGCGACGGTGTTTACATTTTCAGCGTCGCCACCGGGTCCGTGGTTCAGAACAACTTCATCGGTACGGATATCAGCGGGCAGCTGCCAATTCCGAACTTCTTCAACGGCGTGGCCGTTGATCCGTCCGCATCCAACATCACTGTCGGCACGATTGGTGCCGGCAACATCATTGCCCTCAACTCCAGTGCCGGAATCCGCGTCGCCGACGGCGTCACGGGTGTCGCCATTCGTGGCAACAGTTTCTTTGGCAACGGCGGTCTTGGCATTGACCTGAGGTCGGATGGGGTTACGGCCAACGATCCGGGTGACGCTGACAGCGGCGCCAACAACCTGCAAAACTTCCCGATCATCACCTCGGCAGCGCCAGGCAGCACCATCGTCGCCGGCACCCTCAACAGCACGCCGAGTACCCAATTCACGCTCGACTTCTACGCCAACGGCGGGGCATGCAACGCCTCAACCGAGGGACAGCGTTATCTTGGCTCCGGTTCGGTGCTCACCGATGCGACCGGCAAAGCGTCGTTCAACGTCACCCTGCCGGAGAATTCGATCGCCGGTGAGTCGATCACGGCGACGGCCACTGATCCCAGCGGCAACACGTCCGAGCTTTCGGGCTGCCGGGTGGTCGCGAGCTCCGCGAATCTGTCGGTGACCACTTCGCGGACGCCGACGGACCCGTTGATCGGATCGACGGTGACCTACACGCTGACCGTGCTGAACAACGGTCCCCTCGCCGCCACCGGCGTTACGTTGATCGATACGCTGCCTGCCGCAACGTCGTTCGTCAGCGCCAACAATCCTGCATGCGCACACGCCGCCGGCGTGGTGACGTGCAATCTCGGCGCGTTGGCCAGCGGCGCGTCAGTAGTGCTCGATATCGTCGTCACCGCGGACGCTGCGGAGCCGATCACCAATTCAGCCTCCGTCAGCGCGGCGGAGCTTGATCCAATTCCCGCCGACAACGTCTCCCAAGACAGCGCGATCGTGTCCGCGTATGGCAGTTGCACTGCGGCATCGCTCGCGGGCCCATTTATCTACACGACTGACGGCTTCACACCGGCAATGGTGGTGTCGGGCGATTTCAACGAGGACGGGTTCGCGGACGTTCTGGCGACCGAGCAGACAGATAACACCGTGGCGCTGATGCTTGGCGACGGCACCGGAGCGTATCCGACCGTGACCCATATCCCGGCTGGCACAGTGCCGCTCTTCATCGCCACGGGCGACTTCAACGCGGATGACCACCTGGACTTCGTGGTCTCGAGCAGCACCGCAAACCTCTATCAGCTACTCGGCAACGGCGACGGCTCGTTCCAGGCTGCCGTGGCCGTGAGCCTGCCGTTCGTCCCGAGTGGCGTACTGGCGGCAGACCTCAACCACGACGGGGACGTCGACCTGGTCGCGTCGCCGCAATCGGGCGGGAACGTGGCGGTGCTGTTGGGCGATGGCGTCGGCGGCTACGGCGCGGCGACCACGTTCCCCGCCGGCACCGCACCATCGCGGGCGGTTCTCGGCGACTTCAACGGCGACACCCATCTCGATATCGCCGTGCCGAATGTCGACACGTCGACGGTCAGTATCCTCGCCGGCGATGGCAGCGGATTGTTTGGCACCCCGGTGCCCGTGACGCTACCGGGATCGGTGCAGCGTGTGTTGCGCGTCGACGACGTTTCGGGCGACAACGTGCCCGATCTCGCGGTCGCCGTGTCCGTGAACGGCGCCGACGACAACCTCTATCTCCTGATCAATGACGGTGCCGGCGGGTTCGGATCACCGGTCGAAGTGGTCGGACCGCAAGGCGTGGTCTGGGCGGCGGCCGGTGATCTCAACAAGGACGGCACCCGCGATCTCGTCGCACTGCTTCGCGACGCCGAGTCTATGGTCGTGCTGCACGGCACCGGCGCGGGCGGCTTCGCTGCCGCGACCACATACATCGCCCCCGAGGTTCGCAACCACTTCGAGATCGCCGACCTCAACGGCGATGGGCGGCTCGACATCGTTGGCCCATCGGGTGAGCC
>DASVFC010000079.1:0-2297 GCA_036380235.1 Vicinamibacterales bacterium | reverse complement strand
GATCGACGTGTCGAAGGCGGGCGCCTATCCGAATCCGGGCACTCCGGAGGGACGGCCCGCCACCGCCGCGGCTCCTGCAGACGCCGTGGCGTTCCCGGAGAACTACGACGGCGAGCAGCACACCACCAGCTTTTCGATCGTCGACAAGTTCGGCAACGCCATCGGCATTACGCCCACCCTCGGCGGCCTGTTCGGGAACAACGTGGTCGTCGGCAACACCGGCCTGTTGCTCAACAACGGTATGCGACTCGGCTCGACGTCGCCCTACCCCGATAACGTCAACTACGTCGGCGCGGGCAAGGTTCCCATCCTCAACAACTCGCCGATCGTGGTGTTGAAGGACGGCAAGCTGGCCTTCGTGTTCGGCACACCCGGCGGCGAAACCATCGGGCAGACGCAGTTCCAGATGCTCGTCAACCTGATCGACTTTCAGCTGCCGGTGCAACAGGCCATCGAAGCGCCGCGCTTCTCGCTCGACGCCGAACCCAATTTCTACAAGCCCGGCGCGGAAGTGACGGTTCAGATCGAGGGCCGCATGCCGGCGGCGACCATCGAGGCGTTGAAGGCGATGGGGCACAAGGTCCGCGTGGGGCCGGGCTGGGGCAGCATCGGCCACATGCAGACGATCAAAATCGATCTGGTGACGGGCACGATCACAGCCGGCGGCGACCCGCGGCGAACCGGCTACGCGATGGGCTACTGACGACGAGCGTCAGCCACGGAGGGGACGGCGAGCACGGAGTCTCTTTTCAAAAGGCCCGTGCGCTAAGCGGCACTGGCATTTAGGGAAAGTCTTCTCCGTGTCTCCGTGACTCCGTGGCTATCGTCTGTCGCAGCTATCTCACCAGGGCAAACTTCTGCGCGCGGAAGCCGGCCTGCACGGTTGCGCCTGTCGTCGGATGTTTGACCTCCGGGCCCGCGGCTTCGGCAACGAAGATGTTGCCTTGCGGATCGACTGAAAGGTTGTGCGGGCGGCCGAGTTGACCGGGGCCAACGCCAGGGCCGCCGAACTCGCTCACGATCTCCAGATCGGTGCGACGCAGCACAGTGATGACGTGCGACCCGCCATCGGCGCTATACAAGTAGGTCTGCGCCTGATCGGGTGAGAAGCCGACGGAGAAGGTGGCTTCGTTCCCGCACGGCCGCTTCGGTGTCCACGTTGCCTTCTCCTGCCCGCCGCAACGCGGCCTCAGAATGCGCTCTCGCAAAAATTCGCCATTCTGCCGGAACACCTGGATGCGGTTGTTCGCGCGATCGGACAGATAGATCAGACCGTCACGCGATCCAACGATGCCATGCGGCGTCCGGAATTGCGTCGGCGGCGCACTCGGCACTTGTTCCGCGCCTTGCGCTCCCGGTGCACCTGACGCACCCGGCGCACCCGGTGGCGGATCCTCTGGCCTCTTCCCATAAGCGCCCCAATGGCGCAAATACTTCCCCGAGGTGCCGTCGAACACGATGATCCGACGATTGCCATAACCGTCGGCGACGAACACCTCGTTGTCCGCGGGGTCGACCCAGATCTCCGATGGCCGGCCCATCAACGTCGTATCGTTGCTGCCGCCGGTTTGATCGAACTTGCCGATCACAAGCAGCGGCTTTCCGTCGCGCGAGAACTTTACGGTGAGATTGCTTTCGCGCGCGTTGGTCCACACGTAGCCGTTGTGATCGACGAACAGTCCGTGAATGGTGCTCCACTTGCCGTCGGGGCCGCGCGCGTCCCATGACTGCACCATCTTCCCGTTCGTATCCCACTCGGCGATGCGGCCCGAGCTCGACGTCCAGACGTGGCCGCGCGAGTCGGCGAAGATCCCAATCACCTGGCCCCACTTGAAGTCAGCAGGCAGCTTGAAAAAATCGGGATCAGGCTTGAAAGACGGCGCCGGTGGCGGCTGCTCGCCCTCGGTGGTCGCCGCCGCGACGGCAATGAAGGCGGTCAGGACGATGAGTCGTAAGGTCATGGCGGAAGGAGAATACCGGAGATTGCGTCGTCGTGCGATGATGCGGTCCGGTGAATCAGGTCAACGACCCGCTGACGGCGTGGATTCTCGAAGATCCGTCGACGCGCGCGCCGCTGGCACTCGGCGTCCTAGGAACGCTGCTGGTGTTGCCGCTGGCGATCTTCGCGGTGTATATGCTCCGCCTCGGCAACAGCGCCATGACGATGCGCGAGTTTCCGCCGCGCGGTTATCGACTGCTGCGCTCGGTCACGCCGATCAGCGGCGACGTGGCGGTGCGGCAAGGGCGGCTGATCAGGATCATGGCGATGCTGCTCCTGGCCGGCGCGATCGCGATTG
>DASVFC010000078.1:0-2624 GCA_036380235.1 Vicinamibacterales bacterium | reverse complement strand
GGCAATCAATGACCGAGGCGGGTCGCGAGATTGAGAAGCAGCGGCTGGCCGAACGCATGCGCGAATCCGCGCAGACGATGCGGGAGGACGGCGCAGGGCAGAAGGGCGCCGCCGGCGCCGAAGAGATCGCGCGCGCCATGGATCAGGTCGCTGAACGCATTGGCGGCGCGACCGGCAATCGCGATGGCGACACCGCCAAGTTGTCCGAACAGTTGTCGCAAACCCAGGAGCTGCGCGATCGCCTGAGCCGGTTGCAGCGGTCGATGGAGGAACTGAAACAGGCGGGCGCAACGGGTTCGCAAGGGTCGCAGCCGGGCACCGACGTGAAACAGCCAGGTGCAGAGGGCAAAGAGGGCGCGTCGGGACAACAGGGGACGAATGCCGGCGGTCGAGGATCGGTTGAGCGGCTGCAGCGCGAGGTCGACAATCAGATGCGAGAAGCGCAGCAGCTCGCCGAGGAGCTGGGCCGCGAGAACCGCGCCATGGAAAAGGGCGGCACCACGCCCGAGCAATGGCAGCGCAGCGTGTCGGCGCCGGGCACGGAGGCATTCAAGCAGGACTTCGCGAAGTGGGAGTCCTTGAAGACGAACTTGCTGGTCGCGCTCGAACAAACGGAATCGAAGCTCGCCGAACAACTGCGGGCGCGTGAAACGCGCGAGCGGCTGAATGCGGGGCGTCACGACGCGGTGGCCGACAGCTATCGCGAATTGGTCGATCGCTACTATCAATCGCTCGCGGCGCCACGGCGGCCGGTCCGCCAGTGAGCCGAACGGCACTGAATTAAGTTGTGAGATTCGCTGTCTCGCTTCCATGGTGGGGATACGTCCTCGCCTTCACCGCCGCGATTCTCCTCGCGTGGATGGCGTATGCGCGGGTGCCGGTTCGACTGACGCCCTCGGCGCGCGCGACGCTGACCACCCTGCGAGCGCTGACACTGATCCTGCTGATCGCCATTTTGCTGCGCCCGGTCGTGATGGTGCCGCCGGCCGCCGCCGGCAACAGCGTGCTGCCGGTGCTGGTTGATGTGTCGCGCAGCATGCGCCTCACCGACGCGAAAGAGGCGGTGGCGCGCCTCGACCGGGCACGCACGATCGTCGGCGATCTGCAGTCCCGGCTGTCGTCAGAGTACCGGCTCGAGCTATTGAGCTTCGGCGAATCGCTCGCCGCGGTCCCCGACGTGGAGCGGTTGTCCGCCACCGCGCGGCGCAGCGATCTGAGCGGCGCCATTGCCGATCTCGCGGAACGATATCGCGCCACGCGGGTGGCCGGTGTCATCGTGTTGTCCGACGGCGGCGACACCGCACCGCAGGAAGCGGACGCCCTGACGTCGCTCAACGCGCCGATCTTCGCCGTGGGGATTGGCAGCACCGATGCCGGCAGCGATCGCGAAGTCGTCAACCTCACAGCCGGCGAGCCGCTGCTGCCGGGTGCATCGATCGATCTCAGCGTCTCGGCCACGACGTCCGGATACGGCACCGAGCCGGTGGAGTTGCGTGTCAGCGCCAACGGGCGGCCGGTGGATACCCGGCGCATCACGCCGTCATCGGATGGGGCGCCGGTTCATGCGGTGTTCACCGTCTCTCCCGATCCCGACGTGCCTACTGTCTACACGGTGGAGATTCCCGCTGCCGCCAACGAACTGGCTGCCGAGAACAACGTTCGCAGCGTCCTCGTGCCGCCGCAGACCGGCAGGCGCAAGATCCTCGTCCTCGAGGGCGCACCGGGATACGACCACACGTTCCTCAAGCGCGCGCTCGGCCAGGATCCCGGGCTCGACATCGACGCCGTGGTTCGCAAAGGCCAGAACGACGACGGCCGGGACACGTTTTACGTCCAGGCGGACCCGTCGCGCATGGCGGCGTTGTCGTCCGGCTACCCGTCAAAGCGATCCGAACTCTTCGCCTACGATGCGGTGATCTTCGGCAACATCGAGGCCGATTTCTTCACCCGCGAGCAGCTCGAGCTGACGTCGCGCTTCGTCGCCGAACGCGGTGGCGGCCTGCTGGTTCTCGGAGCGAGATCGTTCGATCGCCAGGGACTGGCGGGCACGGCGCTGGAGCAGGCGCTGCCGATCGACCTGACCAGCCGCCGCGCGACCATCACGCTCGCCAATGCGACGGTGCAAGCCAACGAACCGAACGCGCCGGCGTTGACGATCGACGGGTTGCTGCACCCGGCCACGCGGCTCGCGGTGACGCCGGAGGAGAACCGGGAAAAGTGGGCGGCGCTGCCGTCGCTTGCATCGGTCGCACCCGTCGGGGGGGCGCGCCCCGGCGCGCAGGTCCTCGCGGTCGCGCTGACCCCGGGCGGAAACGCGCAGCCCCTGATTGCCGCCCAACGCTACGGCCAGGGCCGGTCGATGGTCTTTGCCGGTGAAGCGTCGTGGCGATGGCGGATGATGCGGCCGGCCACGGATACAAGTTACGAAACGATCTGGCGCCAGCTCGCGCGCTGGATCACGGCGGGTGCGCAGGGCCCGGTCACGATTGCGGCGCTCAGCCCCTCGGTGGCCGGCATCACCGATCGCATCAGCGTCATCGTCCGCGACGAGGACTATCGCCCGGTCGCCAACGCCGAAGTCGCGATCGAAGTGACCGCGCCCAACGGCGAGAAGCGGGCGTTGA
>DASVFC010000077.1:0-2124 GCA_036380235.1 Vicinamibacterales bacterium | reverse complement strand
GCTGCGCACGTGCGCGAGCTCCGCCTTTTGCGTGTCGCGCAGATGCCGCACCAAGGCGCCACCGGCGCAAATCGCCGCCTGCCGCCGTTCGAGGCCGAAGCCCTCGAGGTTGGTGACGCGGAGTTGTTCGAGCAGCGTCTGCCGCGCCGATTCGATCTCGAAGTGCCAGCCGTCAATCTCGGTGACAGCGGCAGCAATCTCCGCGATCTCCGGAATCAGGCTGGTGATGTCGTGCCCGGCAGCCACGACGATCTCGCGCGGCCGTAGCACCGCGACTTCTTCGCGCAGCGCGGCAAGTCCCTCCAGGCCGTTGTATTCGGCGACGTCAAACTCGCCGGTCGACAAATCAACGAGCCCAACGCCGTAGACCGGCCCGATTGAACCCTTGGCACCTGTGGAACCGCTGGATGCGGCGAGTATCGCCATCAGGAATGCGGGCTCCCGCGCATCGAGGTACGACGCATCGGTGAGCGTGCCCGGCGAGACCACGCGCACCACGTCGCGCTTGACCACGCCCTTGGCCTTCCTGGGATCTTCGATCTGCTCGCAGATCGCAACGCGGTAGCCCTTCTTCACCAGCCGCGTGATGTAGCCATCGGCAGCATGAAACGGCACGCCGCACATCGGCACGGCCACGCCCGAGGAGTCCTTCGATCGCGAGGTCAGCGTCAGGTCGAGCGCCCGCGAGGCCACCAGCGCGTCCTCGTAGAACATCTCGTAGAAATCGCCCATGCGGAAGAAGAGCAGGGCGTGCCGATACTGCCGCTTCGCCTCGAAGTACTGGCGCATGGCGGGCGTGACGTTCGCCGGGATCGGCGCGGCAGATGGGGTTGTGGATTGCGACACGAGGAGATAGATCGCCTAGCTGTTGAGTATACGATTTCAGGGCAGACGTGTTGATACTTGCTTTGGACACCACGACGCGCGCCGGCAGCGTGGCCGTAACCGAAAACGAGCGCGTCATCACGGTGCTGGAAGGTGATGGGTCGCGCACCCATGGTGAGCGGTTACCGGCTGAGATCGCCACGGCGCTCGAGCGTGCCGGAATCACGCGTCCGCAGGTCGATCTGCTCGCGGTGGCGGCCGGACCGGGCGGATTCACGGGCCTCCGCATCGGCCTCGCGGTGATGCAGGGGCTGGCGATGACGTTGAACAAGCCCGTCGCCGGTGTCTCGACGCTGGATGCGCTGGCCGCGCAAGTATCCGGCGCGGACGCTGACGTGATCGTACCGTGGATGGACGCGCAGCGTGGCGACGTCTTCACGACCATCGTCGAGAACGGATCGCTGCACGTCGTCGAACCACCTGTCGCCGAGCATCCTGCGGTGGTGCTCGAACAATGGCGGCCGTCGCTGCAGGCGCGGCGCGTCATGTTCATTGGCGACGCCGTGACGCGCGACCGGACGCTGATCGAGCAAGCCGGCAACGGTCAATGGCAGATGAGAACACCGGCGCCTCTGGCGCCGCAGATTGCAGCCCTCGGACTGCGCCTCGCACAGAAGGGCCTTGCTGGGCTACCGCATGCGTTGACGCCGATTTATGTGCGCCGGCCAGATGCGGTGATCGACCGTGAGAAGCGTCAGCATTGAGCGTGTGACCACGCCCGCCGGGTTGGATGGCGTACTCGAGATCGAAGAGGCCGCTTTCAACAACCCGACCACGCGCGAGTGGTATGAGCGCGAGCTGGCTCGACCAGAGGTTTGCTTTATTTACGTACTCCGCACGCCTGAACACCCGTGCGCGGCCTTTTGTGCCTTCTGGCGTATAGCCGACCAGGCGCATATCAACAATTTGGCCGTTCGCCCTGAACTCCGCGGCCGCGGCCTGGGCCTGCAGATGCTGGAGGCGGTGATTGACGAGGCCCGGCGGCTGGGCGCCGAATCGCTGGCGCTCGAGGTGCGACGTTCAAATGTGGCAGCACAGCGCCTGTATAAACGCGCAGGTTTTCGCGAAAACGGCGTTCGCAAGAGCTATTACACCCAGCCGGTCGAAGACGCGTTGTTGCTAATCAAGACATTGCAGATTCACAACTAAAGACGTCCCGGGAATTGTGACTTGTGTTACATTCCGGCGTATAGGAGCGGTGACATTTCGCACCGCGCCGGAAGGGAGGCGGAAACCGAT
>DASVFC010000076.1:0-7778 GCA_036380235.1 Vicinamibacterales bacterium | reverse complement strand
CACGACGACGTCGATGCTGGCGCCCACCTGGAAAGCTTTCCGCAGATCCATGTTGCGATCGACGCCGGTTTCAGCGGCCGGGATCAAGCCGGTGAACTCCGGCTCCAGTTCGATGAACACGCCGAAGTCGGCGATGCGGCTGACGCGGCCGCGATATACCTGGCCGACTGCGTACCTCGACGATACCGTTGACCACGGATCGTCCTGCAGCTGCTTGAGGCCAAGTGAAATCTTCTGCGTCGCGTCGTCCACGCGCAGCACCTTCACCGTGACCTGGTCGCCGGGCGCGACCACTTCGTTCGGATTGCTGACACGCGACCAGCCCATCTCGGAGACGTGGAGCAGCCCCTGAACGCCGCCGCCAAGATCGACGAATGCGCCGAAATCAACGACCGAGGCGACGCGGCCGGTGATGACGGCTCCCGGCACGATGGCCTTGCGGGCCTCCGCGGCATGGGCGCGCTGTTCGTCTTCGAGCAGCTTGCGGCGTGAGAGCACCACGTCCTTGCCGCCGTTCTTGTATTCGATGACGCGGAACGCGTAGGTCTTGCCGACGTGCACCTCGGGATCTTCGGTGCGCACGATGTCGATCTGCGACAGCGGGCAGAAGGCGCGTTCCCGGGCGACGCGCACCTCGTATCCGCCCTTGTTCGCTAGCATGACCTTGCCTTCAACGGCGAGTCCCGATCGGAACGCATCTTCGAGCTCCCGTTGCGTCGCGGCGTTGCGTACACCTCTTCGCGAGAGCGTGATGCCGCCGCTGGTCGACACCACCATAGCGGCGATGCGTTCGCCGACGGAGACCTCGATGTCGCCGTCCGCATCTTTCAGTTCGGCCACGTCGATCTCGGCCTCACCTTTGCCGCCGATGTCGATGAATGCGACCTTCGGGCCGATGGCCACGATGGTCCCTTGAATCTGCTGGCCGCGCTTGAACTGCCGTGCCTTCTCGGACGCCTCGAACATCGCGGCGAAATCTTCTTCGTGCTCGCTCACTGCATCACTCCCAAATCACGATCATACCGTCTCGAACGCGCAATCCTCCAGGTCCTGAGCTGCAGCGCACTACATGACGCGCAACGGCCGCTGTTGCCAACGCCAGATGCGCCACCGCAAGCCGCTGTTATAGGCAAGGTAATAGCCAATCACGGCTCCGCCGGCAGCGAAGGATTCGGGAATGCCGAAGGCCAGCGCCAAGGTGGTGCCGGTGACGCCCGATTGAGCCACCAGCGCGGAGCGGTAGAGTCCGTACAACACGCGCAGCGACACGATTAGCGTCACGAACAACACCAGCCAGCGGTTGGGGGTGTAATGAAGCGAACGCGGGGTGGCTTCCCAACGCGTGATCACGAGACCGAGAAGTCCAAGCACCAGCCCGATGCCCACGCCCGCGGCCGCGCCGGACAATGCGCCCGCGACCCAGATCGACGTAATTCCGGCGCCAACCAGGAAAAAGACGGCCGACACTGCCATCATCACGAGTGAGAACGTCGCCATCCACGGCCGGGCCTGGCGGCGTGCTTTGCCGGCGCGGTAACGCTGAAAGAGCATCAGGGGCGTCAGCGCGAGGACTACAAGTGGTAACGCGAGCAACAAGAGTAATAAGGGCATAGCGGCTTGCCCCGCCGAAGCACTCGGCGAAGCGGGCATGAATTAAGCGTACACGTTGATCCGTGAACGAGGCGAACCAGAAGCGCGTGTCGCGCGTCACTACATTCGTGGGCCGTTTCTGGCGCACCGACCTCGGCCGCGCCAAGTACCTTCTCTTCGCTTTCGTCATCGTCGCGGGTGTCGCGCTGGCGTGGATCGCCAAGCAGAGCTATTCCGTGTACAAGCTCACTCGAGGCGTTGGCGACACGTGGTTCCACGCCGCAGACGGACGGCGCTGGTTCCGCCTCGACGAGCAGCGCCACGACGTGCCGATCGCGGCGATTTCGCCGCACCTGCAGAACGCGTTCGTGGCCGTCGAAGATCACCGCTTCTTCCATCATCCCGGCGTCGACCCGCTCGCGCTCGGCAGGGCGGTAGTCCGAAATATCACGTCGCAATCGGTCCAGGGTGGCAGCACCATTACCCAGCAGCTCGCGCGCACCCTGTTCCTTTCCAATCGCCGCAGCTATGGGCGCAAGGCGCGCGAAGCGGTGATCGCGATGCTGATCGATCTCCAGCTCAGCAAGCAGCAGGTCCTCGAGTTGTATCTCAACCGCATTTTTCTTGGAGCGGGGACCTACGGTGTGGAAGCCATGGCGCAGCGCGTCTACGGCAAACCTGCGAGGCAACTCACCATCGCCGAGAGCGCGCTGATCGCCGGGCTGGCCCGCGCGCCGGCAACTTTTTCGCCGTGGAACAATCTCGATGAAGCAATCAAGCGCAGTCACGTGGTCCTGGCACGCATGCGCGACGAGAAATTCATCACCGAGGCGCAGTACGCCGAAGCGCGCCGGGCTCAGCATCGCGTGCGCCCGTTCCGCTCCGAGAATGATGGGCGGCACGGCTATGCCAAGGCGTACTTGCGTCAGCGCTTCCGCGATCAGTTTGGCGGCGATCACCCTCCCGACTGGCGAGTCGATACGACGTTCGTCGTGGCGCTGCAGGATGCAGCCGAGCGCGCCGTCGAGAGCGGCTTGCGTGCAACGGGGAAGCCGTCCCTGCAGGCAGCCCTCGTCGCGATCGATCCGGTCACGGGCAATGTGCTCGCCATGGTTGGCGGCCGCGACTACCAGCGGTCGGCTTTCAACCGCGCCAGTCGAAGCCGGCGGCAGCCCGGATCGGCGTTCAAGCCGTTCGTGTTCGCGGCGGCGTTGCAGCGCGGCATGTCGCCGGTCTCGGTGTTGACCGGCCTCAACGCGATTGCGCCGCAGGGTCCGGAAGAATGGACGCCACGCGATGTTCGTGACGATGCGCCAGACGCGCTGACGTTGCGCGCAGCATTGCTCGAGTCAAACAATCGCGCCGCCACCGCGCTGCAGCAGCGCGTCGGCACGCGAGGCGTCTTGCGGCTGGCCGCCGATGCCGGCCTCGAAGATCTTCCTGAGGTGCCATCGCTCGCCCTCGGCGCCGGCGTCGTCACACCGCTGGCCCTGACCACGGCCTACTCGGTGTTTCCGAATGGCGGTTTCGCGGTTCTGCCTCGAGACATCACCCGCGTGCGCGATGCTGACGGCAACACCGCTTTTCAGCAAAGCGTTGAAAGTGAACGCGTGTTTGAACCAGAAGTGGCGTTCCAGATGGTGTCGATGTTGAGCGACGCGATCGACCGCGGCACCGGCGCGCCGGCGAGAAGGCTCGGCGTACGCTTTCCGGTGGGCGGCAAGACCGGCACCACCAACGATTTCAAGGACGCATGGTTCGTCGGGTTCTCGTCGTCGCTCGTTGCCGGCGTGTGGGTCGGGTTTGATACGCCTGAGACGATTGGCCGGGATGGCTACGGGTCGCGCTATGCGCTGCCCATCTGGGCTGACTTCATGCAGCGCGCGGCGCGCGTCCGGCCAGCTCGAGTGTTCGAGAGGCCCGCCGGCCTCGAGGAAGAAGCCCTATGCGCGATCACTTACGTCAAGCCGGTCGACGGCTGCCCGCTCTACACCGAATACTTCAAGGAAGGGGACGACGTTCCCGGCCGCCTGTGCACGCTGCATCAAGGGTCGATTCGGCAGCGCGTCACCCGTACAGTTCAGGGCTGGATGGCTGAGATGGGTCGCCGCGTCCGTGGAATCTTCCGCTAAAAATGCCTCGAATGGCGGGCTTTTTTGCGTCTTACGACACTACCGAAATCGTCAGCTCAAGCCGAAAAGTGTTACGGAGAGTTACCGCATTCCCCTCATGGCTGTAGCCACGTCGATCGTCATCGTGCGGCCCGAGCATCTCGGCTCGATCAAGAAACGGCTTTCCGAAGCGGACTTCGTGGCCGTCTTCTCGGAAACCGAATGGCTGTCGGTGCAAGACAGCGTGCTGGCCCGTCCGCCCGAAGTGCTGATCATGCAGAACGCTTTCGCGGCCACCTCGCGCGGCGCGACGCTGGTCTCGGCGCTGAAAGCAAAACCACGCGAGCACGGCACCGCCCTTCGCGTCTTCATCGAGGATGATGTGAAGGCGCCGATGATTCTTGCGCAGGCCGATGTGCCGGCGATCGACGCGTTGCTGGAAACCTCGCGGCCACTCGATCGGGCGGGTACGCGGCAGGCGGCGCGTTACCCGATGAATCGCCTCCGTCTGACGGTGAACGGCGACCCCGCGGAGCTGATCGACCTCTCGATCTCCGGCGCACAAGTGCAGGCGGCATCGCGGATGCGGCCGCTGAAGGTGGCGCGCGTCACACTATTCGACGAACGCGCGGAAACCAAGCTGCAGGGCACGGTCGCCTGGGCGATCGCGGTGCCAGACAAGGGCGCGATCATGTATCGCGCCGGCATCGAGTTCGTGAACCCCGACCAGAAGAAGCTGGCCGCCTATTGCGCGAAGCATGGCGGCGCGCCCGATCCGACATTAAGCCGCGACTGATCGGTCCTGCGAACGATGCGGGTTTTCTAGGAGGTCTCGGCCAGCCCCAGCGGCGAATCCTCGATGCGTTCGAGCAGATCCCACGGACCGTCGTAGATTGCGATCGCGCCGGCCAGGTCGGCATCGCCCCAGCCGCCGGAGCGGAACCCGATGATCTTCACGCCGGCGCGTGTGGCGGCGGCAACGTCATACGGCGTATCGCCGATCATCACGGCTTCTGCGGGCGCTGCTTTTGCGCGCTGCAATGCCGCCACCACGATGTCTGGCGCCGGCTTCGACTCCTCGGCGTCGTCGCTTGACGTCGCCGCGTCCATCAACCATTCTGCGCCGGCGATTTTCAGCAAGGGAGTGAGCTCATCCTTCCGCGCCGAGCTGGCGGCTACTGCGGTGTAGCCGCGCGCTTTGACGGCGGCCACCAGCTTTCTCGCATCGCGCAACGACTTGATGTGGGGCAGGAAATCGTCCTTGAAGATCGCGCCGCGGTCCTCGGCAATCTTCGAGCCTTGCGGCGACTCTTCATCGAGGCCGCTGACCTCGGGCATCAACTTGTCGCCGCCCATGCCAATGCAGCGGCGGACCTTGATCCAGTCGACCTGGACGCCATGTTTTGTGAACGCTTTGACCCACGCGTCGGCGTGGGCATCATTGCTGTCAACGAGGGTGCCGTCGACGTCGAACAAGACGGCCTTAAATGCACGCGCCATTCATACGGTTCGATGCAACTTGCTGGCCATTGCCTGATCCCTGCTCCCTGACCCTGATCCCTGACCCTGATCCCTGACCCCTGACCCTCAGTTCGAGAACGCCGCGATGCCGGTTTGTGCGCGGCCGAGGATCAACGCATGCACGTCATGCGTGCCTTCATACGTATTGACCACCTCGAGGTTCACGAGGTGGCGGATGACGCCAAACTCGTCGACGATGCCATTACCGCCAAGCATGTCGCGGGCATCACGCGCAATGGCGAGCGCCTTGCCGCACGAATTACGCTTCAACATCGATGTGATTTCCGGCGATGCCGAGCCTTCATCCTTCATCCGTCCAAGCCGGAGGCACGCATTCAACCCGAGCGCGATCTCGGTTTGCATGTCGGCGAGCTTCTTCTGGATCAGCTGGTTCGCAGCCAGAGGCCGGCCGAACTGCTTGCGTTCCATCACGTAGTTGCGGGCGCGGTGCCAGCAATCTTCGGCCGCGCCCATGGCGCCCCAGCAGATGCCGTAGCGCGCGCTGTTGAGGCAGGTAAACGGTCCCTTCAAGCCGCGGATCTCGGGAAACACGTTCTCGTCAGGGCAGAATACGTTATCCATGACGATCTCGCCCGTGATGCTCGTGCGCAGGCCGACCTTGCCGTGAATGGGCGGCGCGCTCAACCCCTGCATCCCTTTCTCGAGCACGAAGCCGCGAATCGCGCCCTCGTCATCCTTGGCCCAGACGATGAACACGTCGGCGATCGGACTGTTGCTGATCCACGACTTGGTGCCGGTGAGGGTGAAGCCGCCGGACACCTTTTTGGCGCGGCTGGTCATGCCGCCGGGATCGGAACCGTGCCCGGGTTCGGTCAGGCCGAAGCATCCGATCCATTCGCCGGTCGCAAGCCTGGGGAGGAACTTTCGCTTTTGCGCCTCGGTTCCGAACTCGTTGATCGGCACCATCACCAGCGATCCCTGCACGCTCATCATCGAGCGGAAGCCTGAATCGACACGCTCGACCTCGCGCGCGATCAGACCGTAGCTGACGTAGTTCATGCCGGCGCCGCCGTACTGCTCGGGGATCACTACGCCGAGCAAATCGAGCTCGCCCATCTCGCGGAAGATCGACGGGTCGCCTTTCTCGTGACGGAACATCTCGAGCACCCGCGGTGCAAGCTTGTCCTGGCAGTATGCGCGCGCGGTGTCGCGCACCATCTGCTCTTCATGCGACAGCTGCTGATCGAGCAGCAGGGGGTCCGCCCAGTTGAACCTGACCTCAGTCTTCGTAGTCATGTCCGTCTCTCAAATGGTTTGTATGCAAGCGTTTAACGGGTGATCTTACCTTGACTTCGGCCATTGCCCGTCTTCATAATGGGCGCGAACTTTATTACGGAGGCGAGCGCGAACTCCCAGCCGCTGCCACGCGTCCCACAGTGACCCATCCCGGGTCGAGTAGAGCACAACATGTCGTTCGAAGATCGTGTGCGATCCACTGCGGAGCAGACGCTTGGCTCCCTCGTGCAGCAATTGATTGGCCAGGCGCTCGACGAGCGTGAAACCGCCGTGCGCGCCGCTCGCGCCGCGGCGTTTGCAGAAGCCGAAGAAAAAACCCTGGTACGCATTGCCGAGGCCGAGGCCCGCACCCGGGCGTTCATGGAGGACGCGGTGCAGAACGCGCGCGTCGAAGAACGCGACGCCACCGCGCGCGACGTGCGCAGCAAGGTGGAAGCGGAGCTCGAACCAAAGATCACCGAGGCGGTCGCCAATGCGGAGGCGCGGGCGCGCGTCATTCTTGCCGATGCCCAGGCCAGGGCCGCCGACGATCTCAAGACAGCGGTGGCCAACGCGCGGGTGAAAGAGCGCGAGATCGAGATGGCCGGGGTGACGCGGCTGCTTGAGAGCGTTCGCGGCCTCGACGGTGCGAGCACGTTGAGCGAAGTACTCGATGCGCTGGCGCTCGCCGCCGCGCGTGAAGCGGCGCGTGCCGCGGTCGTGGTGTTAAGGGGCGAGCGGATCAACGGCTGGAAGTTGTCTGGCTTCGGGCCCCGGGATACGCAGCCGAAGATGATCGACATGCCGTTGTCGGAGTCCGGCGTGATCGGCCTGGCGGTGGGTGCCGCGCGTGCCGTGACGACGCGAGACAGTCAAACCGCGGCATCGGGAGCTGGCTTCGAAAAAATTCCTCCCGATCGCATGGGCCTCGCGGTTCCCGTCGTCGTCGGCGGCCGCGTCGTCGCGGTGGTCTACGCCGATGCCGTGACGCTCGATGGCAACGAACGTCACGTGCCGAGCAGCTGGCCCGAATTGATCGAAGTGCTCGCGCGGCATGCAGGCCGTTGCCTCGAGGCGTTGACGGTGCAGAAGACGCAGATGCCGAAAGTTACGGGTGCGGCGGGTGCAGCGGGTGCAGCGGGTGCAGCGGGTGCGACGGGTGCGACGGGTGCGACGGGTGCGACGGGTGCGACGGGTGCAGCGGGTGCAGCGGGTGCAGCGGGTGCAGCGGGTGAGACGGGTGCGATTCGTGCGATCAAATTTGAATTCGTAAGTACATTTAGGGATGTGGCGGTCTTTCACCCAGCGGTAGACGAGTGG